>JABIUH010000351.1 GCA_018701055.1 Woeseia sp.
AAACTGACGTTATCGGCTAGTCGCGGTGCGCGCGAGTCATCAACGGCAACATATTCAGCGGCGGTCCCAAATCGACGTGCGTATTGCGCCTGGTATACCCAGACGCGTTCTCCAACCCTATCCTGAGAAACGCCTTCTCCAACAGCCTCAATGATTCCAGCACCATCGCTATTCGGTATGACCAGGCCCTCATCCAACAAATTGGGGAAGGAACCCGCCCGTTTCTTTACGTCAGATGGATTAATGCCGCTGGCGTACAAACGCACTAATACTTGTTGAGCTTCGACCGTCGGCTGTTCGAGTTCACCGACCCGTAATACGGCTTCGGCTGTTCCAAATGATTCAAACCAGGCAGCGCGCATAATCAATCCAACCAATTGGCAAGTGTCTCGGTGTTGCCGTCGACACTGATAATTTGACCCGAAACTTTTGCGGCATTCGGGGACACTAAAAATTGCACCATGTTGGCGACGTCTTCGCCGGTAACGAACAGCCGCATTGACGTTTGCCGTTGATAAACGTCACGAATCTCGTCGTTGGTAAGTCCGCGCTGCTTGGCATCACTGTCAATAACTCGCTCGATGCGGTCGCCTTCAACGCAAGTCGGGCAGATCGCGTTAACTCGAATGTTATGTGGGCCAAGTTCCATTGCCCAGGATTTTGTCAGGCCGATCATGCCCCATTTTGACGCAACGTAGGGCGACCGGTTAGGGCAGCCCATCAGTCCGGCCGTTGAAGAAATATTGACGATTGCGCCGCCGTCTTGTTGCTTCAACAGCGGTATGGCCTTGCGCGTAAAATAGAAGGCACCACTGATGTTTACTTCCATGCAGCGGTCCCAGTCTTCAACCTCGATATCCTCTGCCGCTGCTGTCGGTCCGGCCATACCGGCATTGTTCACCAGCACATTTAGTTGACCATATTGGGCTGCAAGGTCCGCGAATACCGTATCAACTTGAGCCGCATCAGCAACATCGCAAATCGTTGCGCTCGCAGTGGGGTTTGAGTGTAGAAATGCGGCGATGTTGTCTGCGCTTGCATCGCAGATGTGAACTGCAGCGCCATCCTGAAGAAATGACTCAGCAATTGCTTGTCCAACGCCTGATGCGCCACCCGTGATTAGAACAACGGGTTGGGAACTCTCCGCAATCATTACTTTTCTGCGGTGCCGAAGATACCGTCCAGGACTTCGAACAGCACGGGTTCCAATCGAGTCTCACTGTATTGATCGTCTTTGAAGTAGCTGGTGAAAACAGCAACGGTATCGCGAGTAGGATTGACAATTAACCCCTGACCCGCCCAACCACCCTTGAAGAATGTGTCGTTGGCGTAAATTTCGTCCCATTGATACACATTGTGTTTGACCCCACTTTTCTCAACGCCGGGTAGACCTGCATTCAGTCGCAGGTTCGGATCGCCACCGTTGCGAATAAGATCGATATGCGAGTCCGAAATAATCTGCGTATCGCTGACAACCGGATAGCTTGGTGTAAACAACATGCCAAAACGGGCGAGATCACGCATGCGCGATACAAAGCCGCCGTGTGTAACGGCAATGCCGTAGCGCGGTGCGATGTATGACGCGTCTGATTCGGCCCCGATGTGGTACCAGATCTCTTTGGTGAAGGCGTCTTGAAATGGCATGTCCATGACTTTCTCGACCAGCCACCCGAGGATAAATGTGTTCAAGCCACTATAGGAAAATCGCTCGCCTGGAGGTGCGTGACGAGTCGCTTCGAATGTTGCTGCAAAATCGTATGGATTGTCAGGCGCGCCCTCGGTCCGAAATCCGTCACCTATCGCCATTGAGTATTGGTAGTAACACGATTCCCAACTCTCGTATTCATCCGAGCAATCCAGCCCGGAGGCCATGTCCAGAATATGACGAACAGAGGTACTGGCGAAACTCGACTCAGACATCTCGGGAATGTAGTGCTCGATTGGCAAACTGACATCAATCTCGCCACGCTCTTCCAATATTCGAATGACGGTTGACGTGAAAATCTTGGCCGTCGACCAATAAACGGGTTTCTCGTACTCGTGCATGCGTGGATAACGCTCGTAAACAATCTCACCGTGCTGCAAAATTACAACGCCCATCGTCGTTGATTGGTCGCTAACGATAAATTCATCGAACGTCATCGGTCCTTCAGATGTCTTAACGACGTACTCGCCGATTGCGGCTATTGGTCGCTCGGCCAGGGTCTTGACCGGGCCATCGCGATACACATTCACGGTTGGAAAGATCTGGTGAAGATTCTTAAAATTCCACGCCATGTCCTTGCCGTTGACCGTCCACCAAATATCATCGGTGGGCAGGCGACGCATTTGCGTCTGAACTTCCGCAACGGTCGAAGCCGGTTCAAACTCTGCTGACATCGTACTATCCGTGCTGGAGGTTTCTGCAGTCGCCGTGCTGACGCCATTATCGCAGCCGCTAAGCAGGAGAATCGATACAAATAGTGGGAAATTGCACTGCTGAATTGTTTTCATGAAAGTAGTACCTGATTGGGCTGACTTTTAGGCGGTTTTCAGGGAGATGGACCTTACTGGCTTCGCGTAACGGCGCTCCCTATTTTGAACTATTGTACCTCTTGTCGAGCGCCCGATGCTTTGGTGTCCAAGTTGTGGAATGGCGGGCGACGTGGTTATTGCGAAGGGTCGATTAGTCTTGTGGAGCGGCGTCCAGACTAAGAATGTAGTGATCCATCTACAGTAGCCAATAATCTCAAAAAAAGACACTTGCACTGGACCCAAATTGTGTGAAAAATCCCCCTCGACCGGCTGTTTGAACGTCATATAGAAGTGAGTTTCGTCGAACGCTGGACTCTACGAACAAACGCCAAGAGAATAACCACTAGCCAAGGATTTCCGCCCGATGTCTAAGATGACCATGCTGCTTTCACGACGACTTCGGCCGTCCCCGTTTGAACAGCGCGTACTCGAGCATGGTGCGACCGAATTTACGCTGTACAACAAGATGATTCTTCCTTTGATTTATAGCTCGTATGCTGAACAGTACACGCACTTATGCGAGCACGTACAAATTTGGGATGTCGCGTGCGAACGGCAGGTTGAGATCGTCGGGCCTGACGCATTGAAACTGGTTGAGCTTATTACGCCACGAGAAATGGGCAGTTGCGCAATTGGTCAGTGCAAGTACGCACCGCTTTGCGATGAGAATGGCGGCATTATCAATGATCCAATTGCCTTACGTCTCGCGGAGGACCGTTTTTGGTTGTCTATCGCAGATTCTGATGTGAATTTATGGGTTAAGGGTATCGCCTACGGACGAGGATTCGACGTGAAGGTGTTCGAACCCGATGTGAGTCCACTCGCGATACAAGGGCCGAAGGCTAATGATTTGGTTGCTGACGTTGTGGGTGAGCACACGCGCGATATCAAATTCTTTTGGTTTACAGATGAGATCATCGCAGGTACACCAGTCAAGCTTGCTCGATCAGGGTGGAGCGGTCAGGGTGGTTTTGAGATATATCTGCAGGACTCATCCAAGGGTAATGACCTGTGGGATCTCTTTTGGGAAGCAGGGAAAAAGTATAACTTGCAGCCGGGCGCGCCCAATCTAATTGAACGCATTGAGACAGGATTGAAATCCTATGGCGCGGATATGACGATTGATAGCGATCCGTTCGAAGCGGGTTTCGAGTCGTACATGGATTTGGACAAGGACGCGGAATACATGTGTCGGGAAGCGCTTGCAGAAATTGCAAAAACGGGCCCAGAAAAACGACTTGTGAACTTGTTTATTGAGGGTGAGAAACTTGCTGACCTGCGTTCTGATTGGAGCGTTCTAAACGGCAGCGGTGATCACATCGGAGTCGTCACTTCACAGGCCTACTCACCTCGTTACGAAGCCAACCTCGCTTTCGCGATTGTTGATGCTGCACATGCGGATGTTGGTAACACCGTGAAAGTTGATGCAGAAGGTGTCGTACGGGATGCGACTATCCGCGATGCACGCTGGCGCGAGGCGGCAAACTAGATACGTGGTAAAGTGAAAACTAATTGGGAAGCCATACGAATGGACAGGCCTGTACTCGTACGCATGATGTCCGAAAGCGTGTTGATTATCGTGAGCATTCTTCTTGCTTTGTCCGCGGACACATGGCTCGACTCTCGTAGCCAGGCGGCCCAATTAGACGGGCATTTGGAATCATTGGGGCGCGACTTTCAGACCATGTTTGAAAAGGTTGATGCGTCACATTTCGCCGCGAACCGGGGGGTTGATGCCGGCATTAAACTTTCAACCTTAATGCAAGAGGGTTCTGAAATTGACCCTGATCTGGCTCGTGAATTGCTTTGGCATACTGTTTTTTATGAGGTCTTCTCTCCGAGCCCGGGCGCATACCAGGCGCTGGTTGCATCCGGAAACCTCGAGCTATTGAAAAATGACCAGTTAAAACTGAGCTAGTAGAGTTTTTCGGGTCATTCGAAGATGTAAGGGCGAGTGAACGACTTTCCCTTGATACTCAAGTAGCGGTTTTTGCGTCAGAATCTTTTAGCCACCTTGCTGGGTGGCACAGAATGGGCCAGGGAGGCGTACCGATCGCAGGAGATTTCCCGGTACAGCAATGGTCAGGTTCCGAAGAATTCATGAACGCGATCGGTATCCTGACAGTCCGTCAAGCGGACGTCCTGGAAGATTACCTATATTTGCGGACTCGCATCTCGAGCATTGCTGCTGCTATCGAAACGGAAGTATCAAACTAATGGTTCTGGATGAGAATAGGAGCTCTGGGAAGCGCGCATTTGAGTAAAGCCAGTATCGGTCGCTAGCGCTCGCCACACCATATTTTCAGTGTTGGCGCGACCCAATCATGGTCTTCGATCGGGTACTATTGGGTAAATCGCCTGCTAGGGATCAGACCCAAAGCGACCAGTTATGCAGCATTTTTCAGTCGATATCTAACGGCGACTATAAGCCGATTCGACGGAAAATAGTTCGGGGGATAAATTGAAGTTTGACCTGTCGTCGGGTACCTAAATCGCAATCGTCCGCGAAACACAGGTCTATTAGGGAGCATAAAAATAAAGAGGTGGGTCACGATGAAATTGGTAAGGGGTTTGGCGCTTGCAGGTATTCTGTTAAGCGCATCAATGGGTCTATCAAATGCTCAAGAATCGGTGACCAGTCCGATTGAGCAATTCGGCCATCAAGTTGGTGATGACTACAAGTTAATCAATTACACCCAATTCGAGGCTTACATTAAAAAGCTCGAGGGCGAATCACCCCGCGTCAAACTGGTGGCCATGGGACCTACTGCCGAAGGCCGAACCCAATGGATGACGGTCATCACTTCCCCGGAAAACCACGCGAAACTTGATCGCTACAAATCCATTTCGGCGCAGCTCGCGCACGCCGAAGGAATAGATGAGGCAACGGCACGCGCACTTGCGGAAGAAGGCAAAACCTTCATGTGGATCGATGGTGGCTTGCATGCGACCGAAACGGTTGGCGCCCATCAATTGACACGAACCATTCACATGCTTGCAAGTGCGACTGACGATGAGATAAAGCGAATTCTCGATGACGTCGTTGTCCTGCTGGTGCATGCCAACCCGGATGGAATGGAGTTGGTGTCAGACTGGTACATGCGCAAGAATGATCCTGAGGAACGCAGCTATAGCGACATCCCGCGGCTTTATCAAAAATACATAGGCCACGATAACAATCGCGATTCGTACATGGTGAATCAGCCAGAGACGGAGAACATAAACCGAATAATGTTCCAGGAATGGTTTCCGCAGATGATGTACAACCATCATCAAACAGGTCCCGCGGGCATTATCGTGTTCGTACCCCCATTCCGCGATCCACCCAATCCGAACTATGATCCATTAGTCACACTAGGCAATCACGCCTTAGGCATGGCGATGAACTTACGACTGGTTGTCGAAGGCAAGGGTGGCAGCGGTTCACGCGGCTACGCGAATTACTCTGCCTACTTTAACGGCAACATACGCACCATCGGTTACTTCCATAATCAGATCGGCATGTTGACCGAAATGAAGGGCCACCCAACTCCGATGGAGCTCGCCTTCTACCCAAGCAACCAACTTGCCACCAATGATTTTTCCCTGCCGCATATACCGGGCGAGTGGCACTTCGAGAATTCGATGGAGTATTCGCTAACCCTGAACCGAGCGGTTCTGGATTACGCGTCGCGCAATAGAACGAATGTGCTGTTCAATCGCTGGCGTATGGGCATGAATGCAATTGAGGCCGGTAACAAAGATAGCTGGACCATTAAGCCGCGCGCAATTGAGGATATCGAAAACAAGATCCGTGCAGCCGGTGGGGAAGAAGCGGAGATGATCGGACAAACCTTTCGGCGTAGTGGTAAAGGTGTTTCTAAAGACTACTTGGCAATGTTGCGCACACCCGAGAATCGTGATCCACGCGGGTTCATTCTGTCCTCCGATCAAAAAGACTTTCCAACTGCGGTCAAATTCCTGAACACGCTGGTTAAGAACGGCGTGACGATTCACCAGGCAACAGCGGACTTTACCGTGCAGGGCAAGAGTTACCCGACAGGTTCATTCGTCGTTAAAGCCGCACAGGCTTTTCGGCCGCATATCATGGATATGTTTGAGCCACAGGATCATCCGGACGAGTTCCTATACGAAGGTGGCCCTCCCGTTCCGCCATATGATAGCGCTGGCTATACGCTTGCCTTCCAGATGGGCGTTGAGTTCGATCGTATCCTGGAAGGATTTGATGGTCCGTTTGAAAAGGTAAGCGGCTTAGTGAAACCGTTGGCGGGCAGGGTTCGTTTTATGGTCGGTGCGAGTGGCTATCTATTGGACCATAGCGTCAATGATTCGGTCATTGCGGTAAATCGCATGTTGGCGGCTGGTAATGAAGTCTATTGGCTGGATGAGGCCATCGCAGCAAATGGTCAACGCTATCCTGTAGGCACTATTTACATGCCCGCCAGAGAAGGTGTCGGTGCTGCGCTGACGGAAATGGCAATAGAGCTCGGAATCTCCGTCGACGGTACCGCGACTCGACCAAATTCTGCTGCTCGGCAGCTGTCCCCCGTCCGCGTGGGTCTGTGGGATCGCTACGGCGGTTCCATGCCGTCCGGCTGGACGCGTTGGCTGTTTGAGCAGTTTGAGTTTCCGTATGAGCGTGTCTTCCCACAAGAATTGGATGACGGTGGCATGGACGACAAGTACGACGCGTTAGTCTTTGTGACGGGTGCGATTCCGGGAGAAGATGTGGCACCGGAAGATCGTGGTGAACGAGATAGGCAACCAGAAGCGAGATCGGTTCCCCGCGAGTATCGTGATCATTTGGGATACGTATCGAACGCGACCACCGTTCCGCATTTGGAGAATTATCTACGTGACGGAAACACTGTCCTGACGATTGGAACCTCGACAGTCCTGGCAGAAAATCTGGGGCTCCCGGTTAGCAATCATCTGGTCGATAGTGCGGGTGACGCGCTACCGGCGGACGAGTTTTACGCACCCGGCTCCATATTGCACATTCGAGTCGATAACTCGAACCCACTGGCTTACGGACTGAATGAACGCACGGATATTTCCTTTCAGCGCAACACTCCGGTTTTGCGACTTCGACCTGACGCAGACAAAGAAGGTGTGACGCAGATCGGTTGGTTCGACGATGATGACGCACTCAGGTCCGGTTGGGCATGGGGGCAGGACAAATTATTTGGTGGTACTGCGATTGCCAGCGCTAAAGTCGGTGATGGCGATTTACATATGTTTGCCCCTGAAATTCTGTTCCGCGGTCAGTCGCATAGCACGTTCCAGTTGCTCTTTAATGGCATCTACCTGGCGAATGCGACCAAAGTACAATTAGGCGAATAGCCGGTGCGCATCCAAACCCGTCATTGTGAGGAACGCAGTGACGTGGCAATCCGGTTTTTCGACCACCGATTGGATTGCTTCGCTACGCTCGCAAAGACATATAGTGTTGTGGCGAAGAGTCAGAGTTGGCGCTCTGACCCTGATCGCTACACTTTGAATGCTTAGACAAATTTTGGATATCAAAATGATGAAAATTAGAAACGAAAAATTGTTTAAGGGTGTTTTAATTCTATTTTGCAGCATGATTTCATTTCAACTGGCTGCACAAACCAACCCTCTTTGGACGCAAGAAAAGGTTAAGAACTACTTGCCTCACATGACGACAAAGGAGGTCAGTGAGTTTTTGACGAAATCCGATATGGTTATTATCCCTGTCGGTTCGTTGGAGCAGCATGCGAATCATCTCCCTATTGGCACGGATTTTATTAAGGGCGTCGAGCGGAGCAAGCTCATCGCGCAAGAGCGGGATATCCTGGTCGCACCAATCTTAATGGTGGGACAGTCTCCTTATCATATGGGCTTCGCCGGCACCGTTACACTTAAGGCAGAGACGATAATTCAGGTGCATCTCGAAGCTGTCGAGAGCCTCATTAGGCATGGCTTCAAACGGTTCATAATCATGAACTCTCACGGTGGCAATCGAGCGATCTCCACATTGTTGGTAGATCAAATCAATCAAACCACTGGCGGTATTGCAGTCAGTCTCGATGTAGCGGTCAGGCCATTCATGGAAGCCAGCACAACGCCACCAAGCACCGTGCTGGACAGGCACGGCGGCACAAGCGAAACATCTACTTCCCTTTACCTGATGCCAACGCTTGTACAGATGGATCAAGCGGTCAATGCCGAATTGACGCTGCCCAAGCATTTGGAAGACATGCTTCCAAAGGTTGTGGATGGCGACCCGACGGCACTGATGCTCTTTCTTGCCGAAGGACTAAAGGCTGAAGAAACAGGCAAGAAGACCTCGTCCGCCGAGATGTCAACGACCGGTGTTTGGGGCGTGCGACACCCACGGGAGGGAAGCGCTGCAAGAGGTGCTTATGACATCAGAAGATCAGTTGAAGCTACTGTTAAATTCATCGACCGATGGAATGAATTGGCAGGTTTTGAAGCTCAGAATTAATCGTTAGATTCACCTGAGCCGAATGGGATCAGAGCTTGCGCTCTGATCCAAAAGCGGATTGCGTCGGTTGACCGGCAACTTCGCGTTGCCGGCCCTGCGGGCGCAGTTGGCTCAATGCTTCCTGCATCTCGCCCGTTGGGCGAACTCATTTCATTCGTTCGTCCGAATCGGCTATCCTGCTGATTCGTCGTGCGTCCAAAATCGCTTCTGGTGATTTTGTCGCTCGTGATGATGCAAGTAGTTTCGGGGTTCGAGTTATACTCGGGTTATGATCGTTACAGTTTAAAATTCTTAGACAAATTTGGGATAAAAAACGATGAAAACTAGAAACAGAAAATTACTTAGCGGTGTTTTATTTCTATTTTGCAGCCTGATTTCTTTTCAATTGGCGGCACAAACCAACCCTCTTTGGACGCAAGAAAAAGTTAAGAACTACTTGCCTCACATGACGACAAAAGAGGTCAGTGAGTTTTTGACGAAATCCGATATGGTGATCATCCCTGTCGCTTCGCTAGAGCAGCATGCTGATCATCTTCCAATTGGCACAGATTTTATTAACGGCGTAGAGCGGAGCAAGCTCATCGCACAAGAACGGGATATCCTGGCCGCACCGGTCTTAATGGTGGGGCAGTCTCCTTATCACATGGGCTTCGCCGGCACCGTTACGCTTAAGGCAGAGACGATCATTCAGGTGCATATCGAAGCTGTCGAGAGCCTCATAAGGAATGGCTTCAAGCGGTTCATAATAATGAACTCGCACGGTGGCAATCGCGCCATATCCACATTATTGGTAGACCAAATCAATCAAACGACTGGCGGTGTTGCAGTTAGTTTCGGAGAAGCGGTCAGGCCATTCATGGAAGCCAGTACAACACCGCCAAGCACAGTGTTCGACAGGCACGGCGGTACAAGCGAAACATCCAGTTCCCTCTATCTGATGCCAACGCTCGTGCAGATGGAGCATGCCGTCAACGCTGAATTGACGTTGCCTAAACATTTGGAAGACATGCTTCCAGAAGTTGTAGATGGCGACCCGACGGCACTGATGCTCTTTCTTGCCGAAGGACTAAAGGCTGAAGAAACGGGCAAGAAAACATCGTCCGCCGAAATGTCTACAACCGGTGTTTGGGGCGTGCGACACCCCAGGGAAGGAAGCGCTGCCAGAGGTGCTGATGACACCAGAAGATCAGTTGAAGCTGCCGTTAAGTTCATTGATCGATGGAATGAATTGGCAGGTTTTGAAGCTAAGGATTAATTGTTATTTTCACCCGGATCGAATGGGGTCAGAGTGCAAGCTCTGACCTTTTTTTCGTTTAACGGCAGGGATTCTGAGGTGCCGCATTCGATTATTGGATCATTCGTTCCACCAACTAACTAGGACCGCCACATTCGCAGGACATAAGTATCTAAAGTTCTGTATAGAGCAATTAATTCAAGTTTATTGAGGAGTTGATCTCCCTTCCAGCAGTCTATTATTCTGTCGCGCAGGGGTAGCGCTCAGGCTCCGATCTGCTTTTCACTACTTATGCTTTATCAAGCTACCCGAGTGAGTCGAAGTTTTCCGCTGCCGCAGTACTGCCTGAACTCAGCGCTCACGTAAATCCACTGATCCGCTGAGCCGCGATAGTATTGGTTCAAGCGTAGGATCAATGCGACCACTTTTGCCATGCACGAGGATATGGCCGCTCATGTCCACCAGACTTAAGTACTCAACTTCATACATCTGGAGTGCATCGATGGTTTGGCCATCAACATCTGAACCTTGTCGACATTGCGAAAATTGTTTCAGGGGTCGAATCGGTGAGGTGAAGTGATTGAGCTCACGGTGTTCTAGCATGTGTGATATTGCATCTGTGAGTCCAGCGTTTGCAACGTTATTTGTGAGTCGAGACTTAATGCTTGTGAAGTCGGATTGCTCAGGTGTGGTAGCAATCTTTGCACGGATTGGATTGAGATCAACGTATGCCATGGCCGCGATTATTGCTCGGTCTGAGCGCAATCCCTGAGAGTAAAATTTTTATTCTCAGAAGAGCCCTATACATTTGTCTTCCCAATTTTCCTTACGGGCAATCGGTTCATTTAAGCATTTCATGAACCAACTTAAATTTTTTAGTCGGGCTTTGTATGCAGCAGTCATCGAACGTAGAGCGTCAATGACTCTCCTGCTCGGCATTTTTGGACGAGCAAAGGTCCGCGAAACAACGCCATCCACCGCTCCAGCACGTCGTCGTCTGTCCAATCGGCTGCAAGGGTATTGTTGAGCTTTACGACTAGGTGATAGTGATTGCTCATGACCGCATACGCGCAGAGTTCAATGCTGAAAAGCGATGACAGCACTCGTACTCGGTTTTCAATTCACTCTCGGCGATGCTCGTAGCTATTGCCCGATTGTTTGTCGACGCCGCAAAGAAAGGCGCGTCGGACGCACCGTGAGCTTACGTGGTAGCAGGACGTTTCTGATAAAGAGGCTAGATATTTGCGGGCTCTGGGCATGTGGGGAATGGTAAGCAGCTACCCGGTCAAACTACAGAGGCATTAGTCTGCATTCTCTGATGATATGTGCCTGTCCAGAAAATAACAGGATGTTGCCGGTTAGCCAATCAAGGTTTTTCCGCCCATCGATTGGATTGCTTCGCTCGCAAAGACGGGTATTAGACTAGGAGTTAGGCCGGAATCTAGCGACTATCCTCAACAACGTTGACGTTGAACGCGATGGATATGCGTTCGCCTTCTCCAACGAAGGGATGCACCATGTGTTTGACCCAACTTGGCCAAAGCAGCATACGGCCTGGCGTGTTGTCATAGAAATTGCGAGCGTCCAGAACGGTATTCGGAACCTGGATGAAGTTCGCCGCCTCACGCGGGTCAAGAAGCTCCAGCAAGCCACCATGCGGTACCGTAGGATCGGGCTGTCCCGGCGCCACGTAGTAGACGCCAGAATACATGCAGTTCGGATGCGTATGGACAATGTTGTAGTCGCCGTTACGATTTACATTTGCCCACGAATCGATGAGTAGTTTGAAAGAACGATCAGTGCCTAAGTCGCGAATGAGTTCTTGCAACAGTTTCGAGACGACGCTCTCTATTCGCTGGCGAAATATATTAACGCACGCCTCTTTCCAGGTAAGAAAATTGCCCGCCGACTGCCAACCACCGGAATTCGATCGCTTTATGCCGTTTTTTACATCTTCGGATTCTTTCCCAAGAATGAGTCCGCGCAATTCGTTATTGAGTGGCTCACTGTCTGGCCAGTCGTGTACAACGAGTGGTGTGGCGAACACCATTGAAAGGCTCTTCCGGATATCGAAATCCGCGAATTGATCTTCTGCCATCGTGCTTAGTCCTTCTATTGGGTACGCCGAATTTTTACCATACGACCATTCTCGCCGATGCGCATCCGATATGCACCCATCATGCCTTGTGAAATTTTGATCTCAAAATCACGGTTTTTTGGATATTGCAGATGACGGGGTTCAATCTGGCGCCATACTTGTCCGTTGGCGAGATGAAAGCGTAAGTCCTTGTTGAAGCCTTGCGTGACGTCAACAACAGTTGCCTTGATGACCTTTTTGTATTCCTCCTGACTTTCTCCTAACTGCTCGAGCTCAAGATCAGAGGCTACCGATGGTTCGGTTGCTATGGGAGCGACATCGGTTGTCATCGATGTTTTTACGTCGTGTGGTGTAGCTCCGATTGCGGCCAGCGGCTTATCCGCTACGGTGGAATCGCTAGCGCTTGGTACGGTCGAAACAGGCAGGGCCGTCATCGATTCCGCTGTTTGAGATGCTGCCTCGATTATTGCTGGCACTTCGCTCGCGTTTGTAACTTCCGTTACGACAGCGGGAGTCGAATTAACTACCTCCGGCGGTGGCACTTCCGTAGCCGCGGTCCTTCGCTTTGAGATTAGCGCCTCGAAACAGGCCAGTTTCAGCGCCTCTGTTTCCAGCGCGGAACATACTTCCAGCGTCGATACGTCAACCGTCTGGGCATTCGCCAGGTTTGCCCAAAGCAGCAACGCTACTGCACCACAAAAAAGAGGGGCACGAGGCCCCTCTTTTGGTACAACATTTCGCATGCTTAGAATGCGTGCTTGAACCGGAAGTAAACAATTCTTCCGCGAAGGTCATGACCCGCTCGATCATCGTAACCCGGACGATCAACCCAACCGCGATTGTATAGCCCGTTCGAGTTGAATCGACCTTGCCGTACGCCGTCGGCATCGCCGCGATACATTGCTGGTGGATCTTCATCCAACAGATTGTTCGCACCAAGTGACAGTGTTGTATCCCCATCCCCAAGCAAGCCGGTGAACGTATAGGAATATACAGCGTCGAGTATTGTCCACGAATTGATCATCGTGTTGTTACTCTGATCATTTGAGTAACCACCAATGTGATTCAAGCCGAGACGAGCTGTATGATTTCCACTGAACCACGTGGTACCAAGGTTAGCGCGAAGCTCCGGCATAGTGGCAAAAGCGTTCGATTGGTTTCTGCTACCTGCACCGTCGAACTCTTGGATCCCATCGCCATCGCCATCAACATCGAATGCCATGAGGTACGTGGCACCCGCATCAAAGATCAACGTGCCGTCACGGAAGTCCATGCTGTAGTCGGCATTAAAATCGATGCCACTGGTTTTCACCGAACCAATATTGGTGAACTGCGAACTAACCGCGCGAACCTGACTGGTTGCATCACGCGTAACCCTCGAATCAGGGATGATTGGCAGACCGGTGTTTTCGATTCCAGCACACTGCGCATCGATAATCGCTTGCGCGCCCGCTTCTGCTGCGATCAGGTCAGTATAGTCGAAGAGGAAGTAATCAAGACTTGCTCTGAAACTCTCTCTTTGGAGCACGAAGCCCATGTTGATGTTCTCCGCTGCCTGCGGTGTCAATCCTGGCGCACCCTCGACGACCACCGAGATATTGTTGGCCACCTGCGTGTCAGTACAAACAGAGATACTACCCTGCGCTGTCGCAGGATCGTCTATAAAGGCTGACGACGTTGCACGACCCAATTGTCGAACTGTCGGTGCCTGGAATGACGTTCCCCAAGACGCACGAAAGCCGATACTGTCAGTGAGGCCAGCTTCGAACGATATTTTCGGATCGGTGGTTGAAACACCGTCACCGTAATCCTCGTTACGCACAGCAAGTTGTAGCTCACCCAAGTCGCCTAGAGGCACAATCGCTTCCGCGAAAAATGCCATAACGGTTTGGCGCCCTGATACTTCACCAGAAACTCCTTGGCTACCACCCTCACGTGCTGAGGTTAGCGAATCGGGATAGGAAGCGTACATGACATCACGGAACTGGCTACCTAGTGCCACTGAAACCAATTGACCACCGACTTCGAATAAATCGCCTGCTGCAACAATGTCAACCACCTTCTCTGTCGCGCTCGCTGTGCTGACGGAGTGCTGATTCCATTCCGCCCGAGCGTCCTGCGAGTTACCCGCAGTACAGGCCCCAAATTCGGCGTTAAAGCAATTCACGGTATCAGCTAGTTCTTTGGGCGATATCAATCCAGGGTTAGTGATGCGTGTACCGAACGGATTCCATTGACCCGTGCGAATCATGTCCTGATATTTATCAGAGCGAATCGACGAAGGATTTGCAGACGTTTGACCAGCGTGAGCCCACATGTACGAGACGTCCAAGAACCAGTCATTCGGGAGGTCGACCTCAAACCGATTCATAATGCGCGTGTAATTTAGCTGTCGAACCGTATTTTTCGAGAGGCTCGTACCCGTACGCGACGCGCCGTGAGGTCGGTGAATTGAGCGTAACGTTGCACCCGTATGAATTGCCGGATCCCAGTTATCGGGACCGATGTACTGTAGGGCCCCAGGATCAACCGGATCTTCAATATAGAAGTTAAACGGATGACTACCAAGAACAGTGGTGCCGCCATTGGTCGCCAAGCCTGTCGCTAACAACGTGCCGCCATTCTGGCGCTCAATCTGGTTGTTAGAGAAACTGGCTTCTGCGGAGTAAGTGACTTTGTCAGAAAATTCCCAATCGAACTCAGCAAATGCCTGTACTCGTTTCTCTTCCGAGATTACAGCTACTTGGTCGGCAAAGTTATAACGACAGGTATTTGGGTTAAGGCCAGTGTCTAACGGGTCACCGATGACGCCGCCTGCACCAACACAATCCGCATCCGGCAGGCGAACAGCGCCTGCAACCGAAGTGGCTTCGCCGTTCGCGCCGAGAACCGCTCGCTCTACCGAGCCAGGAGAACCTGTTCCGGACAAGAATCGTGATCGGCCGGCAACGCCGTCACCATTCAATCGGCTGTCCAACCAGTCAAAACCCGTACGACCGATTTGGCCCTGCTCGTAGTAGGTCATGTAAACGTTGAACCCACCTTTGTCGAACTGCGAACCGGCGGCCAGGTTGAGGTTCCAGGTATCGATTGCTGCGGTTGATGCGCCACCCGAAATCTCAAGTCCTTCCATTCCCTTACGGGTAATGATGTTTGCGACACCTGCAACCGCTTGCGAACCGTAAGTTGCAGAGGCGCCGTTGGTCAGGACCTCAATGCGCTCAATCATTGCGAGCGGGAATTGGTTGATGTCAACAAAGTCGGTACCAGATGCGTCTGCAACTGCCGCGACGCCTGCCCGCCGACCATTGATTAGGGTCAGTGTCGAGCCAAGTCCGAGATTGCGAATATTGAACTGCGAAACACCCGCCCGGTCGTTGGTCTCGTTGTAGAATTGCGAGCCACTATTAACCGTGAGCGCTTTCAAAACTTCTACCGGCTGTGCGGCGCCAATAAGCTCAATTGCTTGCGCGTCTACTACTTGGATAGGCGCTCTACCAGAGTATTCTGATCGGCGGACATGTGATCCGGTGACGGTGATTTCTTCAATCCCATCATCTTGCGCAAGGACCGGAGGCGCTGTTCCCAGCGCAATCGCGATACCTACAGATAAGGCGGTAGCCTTAAAGGTCTTGTGTTTCATTTTGATTCCCCCGAACCATGAAGTGAAAGTAAAAAATTGTTGGTGCTGTACGGAGACTCTATCGAAGTTGTTGGAATAATGGGACTTATTCCGCTACTTCGCTGGGTCTTGCTAATTTAAACCCCTGATTCGTTCCTTGAACCTCTACCGTACAACCATAAGTTATTGATATTTCTGGACCGTTCTTTTGCTTAATTATTACTTGTAACCTCGAATATATGACTGTCAAATCAAGGTGTCAAACCAGAATTTCGGATATTGACCTATACCGCGCACGCTGTGTGATGAAAATTTTCTTCATCTAGGCCTAAACGGACTTTAGAAAGGCCCATTAAGAGCGAAATTCGTCCTATTTCGAACTATTTGTTGCGTTCTTGCAACGGAAACAATGAATTTCATCTGGCGCCCACGTGAGACCCAGGGTAAAAAAGAAATTAACCGCCATCGAGAGGAGCGCAGCGACGCGGCGATTTCCGTTCCCATTCCGCGCTAATTACCGATGGGTCAGAGTTGAGAGGCTGAACCTGGGCCGGGTTGTCGCGGGAGTATCGAATGGGGTCAGAGCTTGCGCTCTGACCCTGGCTCAGACTGAGGTGTTGTTCGGAATGCTGCCGGAGCTGGTGCCTTGATCCTATGGCGGCTACTCCGCGAGTCCTGCTTCTGTGAGTAGGGTCAGCAGGCCAATTTGTATGCCGATATGCCCATCGTCGTTCTGCCACCATTCGTCCGGTGAATGTGAATTGCCGCTAATACCACCCCGACTCATCGTGACAGCCGGAATCCCTTTAGATATAGGCAAGTTCGAGTCCGTCGAAGAAATTCGCAAGGATGGTTGAATGTCGAACGCGAGCGTTGCAGCCATCGAGCGCTGTACCAGCGGTTCGCTCGATTCTTGCTGAGCGGCAGGCCGTGTGCCGACGCGCGCTACCTCTACAGTCAATGCAGGCCCATCGAGGCGATCGGCATTTTCTTCCTGCAAGGCTTGTTCGACAGCAGCCTTCAGCACGGCGTCGATGTCGTCTAATTTGTCCTGGCTGCCGGATCGCATATCGACTTCCATCCACGATTCAAACGGAATTGAATTAATGGAGGTGCCTCCACCCATGCGGCCAACGTTGTAGCTCGTTTTCTCGCCAACGGTGGTGACGCTTGGTGCGTTCTCATCGAAGATTCGAATTGCACGACCCATTGCATGGTGAGGATTTGCCAGGCCGAAGGCACCCCACGAATGTCCGCCCGGACCTTTGAAGGTTACCTTGTACCGATGAGAACCGACGCCGCCGTACACGATTCTGCTCGACTCTCCGCCATCGACTGCAATCAGCGAGTCAATTTTTTCCGCGCCATCTCGAAACAAATGCTTAACGCCGCGCAAATCCCCGAGGCCTTCTTCACCAACGTTGCCGATAAACCAAATGTCGGCATCGGTTTCAATGTTCGCATGCTCCATGGCACGCAGAACGCCAAGAACAGTGACAAGACCGCGCGTATTGTCGCCAATACCGGGGGCGTACATTTTCTCATCATCGAATCTTACGGTGACATCCGTGCCAGCTGGGAAAACGGTATCCAGATGCGCGCTGTATCCGATAATGCGATCACTTTTTCGACCCGGTCGCTTGCCAACAGCGTTGCCGACCTCATCAATCGAAACATCGACGAGACCCGACTCACGTAGCATCTCCGCGAATCGTTCTGCGCGAACCTGTTCTTCAAACGGCGGTGCAGGAATTTCGGTGAGCTCGATGAGATCGCGCCGCGATTGCGGTTCGATTGCAACGATGTGTTCAAACGCATCCTGCACGCGGCTGTCGGCTTTGATCTTAATAGCATCGTTGAGATATTGGTCTGCAACCTCTGGTGCGGTTTGTTCTTGTGCGCCAACGTTTGCGGTAAGCGCAACCATAGCGACCACTATATAAATGGCAATTCTTGAAAGCATGGGTATATCCCTGTTAGTGAGATTTTGAAATTAAAAGAGCGAATTCGTCATTGCGAGGAGGCGTAGCCGACGAAGCGATCCAGTTAAATCGACGAACTATGGGTTGGGTGGCTGGCAACATCGTGTTGCCGGCCCTTCGGGCGAGCTTCGCTCGTCCCAAATCGCTCCTGGCGATTTGGTCGTTACGCTCGCAATGACGTACAGATAGTTTTACGCAGCCTCTAGTGTGAAAAGTTTTATTATTCTAACTGCACGTAACCCACACCACGGCGCATCGTGATCTCAGTGCCGTAAGGTTCAGATAGACGCTGTAGATCGCCAATTATTTTTTCGCCCAATTCCTCATTGGCTAAGACAGGTCGACCACGAATCTGAGGTGGTGCGCCATAGGCCAGGTTAATCGGGTGCAGCTGTAGTTCAGTGAGATTGCCGCCTTTGAAGGTTGGCACCGCAACGATTGATTCCCAGTTTTCAACCAAAGCGGGAAAGCCCGTCGTATCATTCTTGTAGCGGGCATCGTTGAAGTCGGCGACATGCGCGTTACCGTCGAGATCATATCTTTCGTAATTTTCTGAGGGAAGGCGCAGCAGCGTTTCATTCTGGAACATAAAGTTGCCGATGCTGTAGAAAATTGGTTTGCCCTGGTAGATCTCGATGCC
>JABIUH010000037.1 GCA_018701055.1 Woeseia sp.
AAGCCTGGAAAGACATCTGGAGTGCAGGGCAAGGGGTCGGATCGATGCACGATATCCCGACCATGGAGGCCCTGGTGACACGCATGGAAAGTGAATATGAAACGGCAAGACGAGCACTGGCTAGTGATGGAACAGGCGCACAATCCAAGTCGCTGTAATGGCAACCGTCGCAGCAATCGAGATATCCAGAAGTAAGCCCAAAATATAGACGTCCTGCAGCCCGGCAATGCCGCCACTAATATGAAAGGGCACCGGGAAGCCGATCGTCATTTCCTGGTCGCAGCAAAGTGACGACATTTTATGGCGCAGCCAAGTCCACATATTGGCTAGCGCAAACAGCGTCAATACCCCTAGAAAGGTCTTTGACCGGGCTAGGATGACGACTGAAAATTGCATTGGCCGATGGCCCCCTCTAGTCGGCTGGCGACGGTGGCGTTAGCCCTTCCAATCCTTCCAGGCTGCGGCTGTTTCGAGTTCTCCGATAGTCGAGAATGTCTGCGTCGCTCTGTTTTGCGATGTAATTACCCAATGACTCGCGGTGCTTTTCGAATGCATACATTGGGACGCCATAGCCACACGAATCAATGATTCGCTCGACTTTAATCACAATGATGTTCCGAATGGCAGGCATGCTTTCGAATTCGCCGGCCAATGCATCAAATTTTGTTTCGTGGGGCTCAACCGGCGTGCCGGTACCGTAAAAGCGATAGATCTTTGGTGGACCTTCGAACGCACACATCATCAAAGTAATGCGTCCGTTGTCCTTCAGGTGAGCCAGCGTCTCTATGCCACTGCCGCCGGTATCGGCGTAAGCAAGCTCGTGCGGTCCAAGCACGCGCAAACAATCCAGACCCTTAGGGGAGCAGTTAATTAAGCCGTCGGGGGCCGATGGGGCGGTCGACACGAAAAACATATGCTGTTTGCTGATCCATTTCTGTAAACCTGAATTAATGTCCGTATATTCTTTGCCCATAAGCCTGCTTCCAATCTCACCCACAAAGACTTCACATTATAAAACGTGCGCAAGAATTTTACACTAGCTGAAGCCAGAAGAATTGCATTGGCTGCGCAGGGCTTCGATCAGGCGCGCCCGTCTGCGGCAGTGAAAGCCAATCACATTCGGCGGGTGATCGATCGATTGGGTTTGCTACAACTTGATTACGTTAATGTTCTGATACCTGCACATTTACTGGTGATCTTTTCCCGGCTCGGTCCTTATGATCGCGCGATGTTTCATGACGTCATTTACGGCAATTGCGACTACATTGAGCACTGGGCGCACGAGGCATGCATTGTCCCAGCGTGTCATTGGTCAGAGCTTCAGTACCGACGTGATGACTACCAACCCTTTTCAAATAGCACCATAACTAAGCTTCGAAATAAGACGAAGTATCTAACAGAAACCTTTGATTTCATAAAGAATAATTCGCCACTAACATCTGGAGATCTGCCCCCGAGAAGGGCGGTGAAAAGGAAGTCTGGTGAATGGTATCGATCGTTACCGAGGCGGGCAATTGACTATCATTTCGGAAAAGGCGCGGTGGCTGTTGCCGACAGACTACCTAATTTTCAGCGCCTTTATGATCTTACCGAAAGACTGATTGACGCCGAGCATTTAGATCGAGCGGTCACACGCGGGGAGGCCCATCGAACGCTGCTTAAGCAGGCGGCAACTGCCTTTGGTATTGCAACAGCAGATGACCTGATTGATTACTACCGCATGAATGCGAAAGATGCACGCACGCACATCGCCGAATTGGTAGAAGTCGGCACGCTTCGTCCGGTACAGGTGGAAGGCTGGCAACAGACCGCCTATATCGTGCGTGGCGCGAGACAGCCTAAGAAGTTGAAGGCCAGCGCTTTGATTTCACCCTTTGATCCGGTGGTCTGGTACCGACCACGCGCGGAACGATTATTCAATTTTCACTATCGGATCGAGATCTATGTGCCAGCGAAAAAACGTCAGTGGGGCTACTACGTTTTGCCCTTTCTGCTGGATGACAATATTGTCGCGCGAGTGGATCTAAAGGCCGATCGAAAAAACGGCACGCTACTCGTGCTGGCTAGTCATCCCGAAGCGGGCATCGACAGTGAACGGACTATTTCGAAGCTGGCAGGTGAGCTAGATACTTTGGCGCAGTGGCTCGGTTTAGCGCGTATCAATGTGTCTCGCCGCGGCCCGTTTGCCCGGGCATTAGCCGATTTTGTACGCGATAGACTCGGTTAGGCATAACACGTCGGCGGCGAAACAGTTCATTTTTCAATGCGCGGCTAATTGCGTGTATGCGTCGATTACTTCTTCAATGGCCGCCGCGCAAACGCGACAAAAATCTGTTGTCCGGGTAAACATGATGCAGTTTTGTTCTGATCGGTAATAGCCACTGGCCTGGTATATCGCCCCTTCGAAGGCACCAATAGAATCTTTGTAGGGTGCCGCGGAGAACATTCCATCAACAATCTTCTGACTATCGGAAAACAAGTGGTTCATTTCGTCTTCCGATACATTCTCGGCACGCATCGCGGCACGTCGGGCTTGGTAGGCGAGCGAGTGTGATTCGTATTCCTCTTTGGGCCAGGACGTCGGAAGCGGGGTGTCCGTGTTCGCGAAATTGGCCCATTTGAGCTTCTTCGGATCGAGTAGCGCGGTCACGTTCGGCTCATAAGGCTCTACAATTTCTGAAGGCGCCGTATAGGCCACGGAGCTGGTGTAATACTCATCAGCAAGGCCGGCGAAATGATGCGCAAATTCATGCATGAAAAGATAGTCTGCCCACTGACTGTTGGCGGCCGCTGTGCTGAATAGGCCGTATATGCCGCCGCCTCCATAAGTCTCCGAGTTAGTGAGTATCTCCACAAAATCGTAAGGAACTGAGGACGCGATTCGGCGCCATTCTCGATTGTCGTTAGTTAAAACATAGCGTTCGCTACGAAAGGCATCGTAGCTGGCCCCAAGCGGCGAATCCCTATAAACGCCGGTAGAAGGCCGCGATACGCCGGATTCTGTTGCAGCGGGCGCTAATGCCCATACATTGAAATCTTCACGGCGGTGACTGAAAGGGGCAGTAGCAAACAAGGTATCAACCAGCTCACGGGCTTTCGCGATAAAAGCATCCTTTTCGTTCGCCGTGTACCCATCGCCCAAAAGGAGGATATCGACTTTATTCGCTGAATCCCCGTGATTAACGATGGGGACGACTGCATCTCGATAGGCCGCCGATTCCTCATGCACTAAGTAGTCGTTTGGATTGAGTTCTATCCGCCAAACTTCACGAAATTGGTTACTGGCATCGCGTTTCCTGAGGATGACTTCAAAGTTCTCGGCCGGCTTCGGAAAGCGAAGCGATTCATGGAACGTTCGATTCATCTGCCGGGCTTCCCCAGTGGTCTCCCATTCTCCGTAGATGCTGCTAAAACTCCGAGTCCAGAACACTTTGCTGCTGCCTACATCGACTACCTCAAATACGTACTTACCGCGGAGCGTCTTGTCGATGGGTTGTTGCAAGTTGCCAGGAAAGGCGAGGGGCTCAAGGACCATACGGTCAAGACTGAAGGACTCATCACTTACATTGCCACTATGGTAATAATCAACCCGCAATGTACGGGGATTCTCTGCGTGCGTAGCAAGCGGAACAAGTGTGACCAAGATGACCAAAAGGATTCGCACTTGGCTACTCCCAGACGTTAGATCGCGGTCATCGGTCGAATAGGCGAGCCGTCAAAAA
Source organism: Woeseia sp. (assembly GCA_018701055.1). GTDB lineage: Bacteria > Pseudomonadota > Gammaproteobacteria > Steroidobacterales > Woeseiaceae > SZUA-117. Next base: position 3,723 of record JABIUH010000037.1, read on the forward strand.
AGCGGCTCAGGCAGAAAGGCGTCAGATCAATTGCGCTGTCGGCGCCGGTAACCATCGCAGCAAGGGCTTTCCCGGCACCCGGACCTATGCCAAAGCCGTGACCGCTAAAGCCCGTTGCGATATGAAATCCGGCAACCTCACCAACTTCGCCAATGATGGGTACAACGTCGGGAGATGTTTCCACCATTCCGGCCCACGCCTCAACAATATCCACATTCGCCATTTGCGGTAACACCGCATCGAGATTTTTACGAATCTTCCGCAGTACGCGCTTGCTTGGCGCCGGATTCAGGACTCGCAATTTTTCAAAAGGCGTCTGTTCGTCCAAGGACCATTGAGTCGGCATTGCTAGTTCGTCGAAAAAGTCCTTCCCAAAGCGCAATCGGAGCACTTTGAATTCCTTTTTCAATGCCGGCAGAAACTTGAACGCGTATCGAAGCGTTGAAGGCGTTATGCCATGGTCGAGAATCGATCCGTGTGCGACGGTATAACCGCCGTCATCGCGCCGACGAATGCCCAGCCGGTTATCAAATAGACAGCCATCCAATAATTTTTCAGCCGGCGCAGTCCTCGCAACCGTACCGCGGACCCGTAGTTGTGGAACTTGAATGTCCATCGAGCGACAGAAAGTGGATGTCCAGGCACCCGCTGCACAAAGCACGGTCGATGTTTGTATCGTTCCATGTTCCGTGACAACTGACGATACACGGCCGCCGCTGGATTCTATGCCGCGTACCGCACAAGAGGTCAAAATTTTGGCCCCGCTGCGAGCTGCAGCTCGAGCAATTGCGGGTGTTGTTTTATGTGGTTCCGCGCGACCGTCCGATGCGGTGTACATAGCCCCGAGCCATGGCGGCGTCGCACCCGTAACAAGCTGAGCAAGTTCTTTGGGATCGATCACTCTCGTATCGAGTTCATATTCTTTAGTGCTTTCCACCCAGTCATGCTGTTCCTCAAGCTCTTTCTCGTTGTTCGCCACGAATAAGCAGCCACCTTGGGTGAAGCCAATGTCTTCGCCGATCTCCGCTTCCAGCTCTCGGAAAATACGCATGCTCTCAATCATCATCGGCATTTCGCGCGGATCACGACCTTGTTGGCGCACCCATCCCCAGTTACGCCCGGATTGTTCCCCCGCGATATAGCCCTTTTCACACAGGACCACATCGACGCCTTGTCGCGCCAGAAACCAGGCTGTTGACACGCCAACGATACCGCCGCCCACGATTACGACGTCTGCACGGTCTGGAATACTCTCAGGCGGTTTGAGCGCCCCGGTCCAGCTTCCGGCCACCAACAAATGTTCGTTTTTGAGTTTCACTATTGCTTGCTTCTTATAATTAGGCGATAAGGATTATACCGGGATCACGTGGGATCAATACAGATTGTTATGAGGGCATTTAGTGCAATCCTAATCGCAACCAGCATTCTATGGGGTTGTTCGACGCCAGAATTTCTTCCATCCCGCGATGGAGCGGTCCCCATTGGCGTCGATCTGAGCGGAAATTGGCAATTACGGACTAATTCGTCATCGGATCAGGTAAGAGTGCGCGATGCCATTCGGCAGACGGATGGCGTCAAAGATGACGATGTGTTCACGCAACCCGATCGCCAATCGGGATCCAGAACGGGCCGAGCCAATCGCAGGAAATTGAAGGGCGGGTTGGTGCATGTATTCCTGGAGTTGGGCGAATCACTGAAAGTAACGCAAACGGACAATGGTATTTTTATCAGTTTTGATCGTTCAATCGTCGAAGAACTCCGATTTGGAGAAAACCGATTGATCAGTGTCGGTGAAGCTGAGGCGCAGCGTGTCACTGGCTGGGAAGGCGATGCAATGGTGGTGGATACGCTGGACCGAAATGGTATGAAAATGACGGAGACATTTCGCTTACTTGAAGGCGGGCGCGTGATGGAAAGGAAAATTCTGTTTCGAAGCAAGAAGGACGAAGAAGCAACGATCGTTAGAGTTTTCGATCGAGTGGATTAGTAGTTCTCACGAAGCTGTTTGGGGACCAGGTAATCCGATCGACTAATTGACCAACCACGTCCTCCACCACAATCCAAGTTGCGTACTGTATCCAAGGTCCCGGCGAGTGATTCGTCGATTGCTGTCGAGCACGTAGTAGGTGGGGAATGCAAAGACACGCCAGTCCTGCCCTATCTTGCTATCACCGAGTATGACCGGTAGATCAAGGTCGTGACGGTTGGCGTAGTCAAGTACCTCTTCGTGGTCCTTCCAGTCGAGTGCTACAACCAGAATCTCCAGCGATTCTTCATCTCGTAATCGCCGTAACCGCGTGAGGTTGTCTGAGCTAGCCGCGCAAAAATTGCACCACGGTGCAAAAAAGTAAACGAGCACTGGTCGATTACCTGCATCAGCAAGGTCGTAGTTCCCGCCGCGCAACAGCGGGCCGCGTAACGTGGGAATATCTGCCGCGGTTGTCGGCAACATGTTGCGCGCTTGGAAAGCGCCAACGCCAAGCAGCACGGCAACAATAAACAGCACATTGAAGAACAGACCAGAATGTTTCTTGAGAAGTGGCCTAAGCGTTGATCGGAGTGGCATGAAAGGAGTCTACCTGAACGACAACTCTCAGCGATGAAAAGTAGTCTAATCGTCTGTGCCAACTAACGTGCAAACAGTCCGCATCGTTGACAACCGGCATGGATCTTCTGATCGCATTTCTGCAACTTGTAGCAACGATACGGTGCGCTAGTTGATCGGTGCATTAAGGTTCCAGTCGTAGTCGTATCGAACGCGACCCGTATACTCGCGCAGCCGATCTGCAG
>JABIUH010000383.1 GCA_018701055.1 Woeseia sp.
CAACCCTTCCTTGACCAGCGTGTGTGCATCATCAACACCGATCTCAATCGCTGGAACCAGATCTCTACTCAACGAAAAACCGCGTTGGTCTAAATCCTGCCAAGAACCACGTTTCCTATCGAGTTTGCATAGAAGTCCTGCAATGGCACCGCCCACAACGGTCGGCGGAGATCCATCATCGTTGCGAACATACATACGCGGAAAATAGGAAATGACATCAGAGTTAGCGTAACCCGCGTCACGAACACCCTTCACGGCATCACGGGCATTTTTCCATTGGTCCGGAGGGTCAAGAATCAACATCGCGCCACGTTTCCGGCAGTATATTTCCGCGGCTAACACAGCGGCCGGACCTGGCACTCGAGAAATTTCGGGTGGCGGTAAATACAGCAGATCAAAGTGATCGATCTGATTCAACGCAAACAATCCGGTGCCACGACTCGCCGACCCAACCAGGTCGTAATCTGACAAGTTCGTACCATCCGTACCGCTTTGTGCCGGCTCGATGTATTCGGCTTCGGTGACCATTGGACGGTGATTAGGGATCGGCTCCTGCGCCTCCACCAATGTGGAGCTGCGCAGCACGTCTTTAATATTGTCAGTACTACGCTCAGAGCATGAGAGCTTTCTATAAATTTCCTGATCTAATATGAAGCCCGTATCGTGCGCGACACGCTGCAACGTTAGATTGAATTTATCTTGGTCAAGGTCATCAATGCCGTCGTAGTCGACCGCCGCACGAATCAGTTCGGTCGAACCCGGGTCAACAGCGCGCAGAACCAACACACCGTGCAACGCCGGTAGGCAAAGCATCGCGCCACGCGCGCCATTGGCGACGCGAACAACATGGGCGCTTTTGCCGCCATGTTGAAAAAATTGTTCAACTGCCTGAGCAAGATCAGTGCCCGACCAGTGCCCACCAAAACGTCGGGAATACTCCGCAAAACTATTAATTTTTAGGGGAGTATTGAGGGGGCCACGAAGCGCACGGCCTACAAAAGCAGTCGTGGTTTCCTTGGACGCGTCGATGGGTTGATCCATCGCCGCAATTTCAGTGACCGTAATACCTCGGTCAACAGTATCTGACAAATCTATCTCCGCGATTGTTAGGTCAGATAGGCGTGCGCGTATATTAAAGACTCGAGACTTAAGATGCTATCGTTGTCAGAATTCTTGACAGTTTGATGGCATATCCGAGATCGACTTCTTAAAACAAAAATACCCAACCCTCAGCCGTCGCCTGCGGCGAGTAAATCTTGCTGACTTACCAACTCCTGTAAAAGCGGTAGACATCAAGGTCAATTCTCAGCCACGCGCCCTTTCGATCAAGTACGACAACCTCACTGGCAGTGTCTACGGCGGCAATAAAGTCCGTAAGCTCGAATACATCTTCCCGCGCGTAAATGATCGACACTGCTTGCGAGTGGCTACATTTGGCGCAGTCGGCTCGAACCACGCGCTCGCAACAGCACTCTATGCGCGCGAGGTTGGCCTCGAATGCACTTGTTTCCTATCCCACCAGGCGCAAACGCCGATGGTCGCGCCGACCTTGAATGCACATATTCGAAACGGGACGGAGCTGGTTCGCTACGGAGGTGCTTATCAGAATCGATTAGCGATTTTACGCGAGGCACTGTGGGGTAGACACACATGGGTGATTCCGATGGGAGGTTCGTCGTGGTTGGGCACCATAGGTTTCGTCGCCGCCGGCCTAGAGCTCTGCGAACAAATCAAGAATGGCGAAATAGAGTTGCCCGATAAACTTTTCGTTGGCACCGGGACCATGGGGACGGCGGTTGGATTGGCGCTCGGAATAGCGTTGGCGGGAGAGACAATCGAGATCAACGCGGTGCGCGTTTCCGATCGATTGATAATGAATAGTGCGGCGATGCGAACCTTGCTGCGAAAGACGATTGCGATGATGCGCGCTCTCGATGATTCGATTCCAGCAGATCTCGAAGCGGCAACCAACATACGGATTCGGGACGGTTTTTACGGTCCAGGATATGCACAGGGCACTGATGCCACCGATGAAGCGATCAAATTTTCGAACGATCAACTCGGGCTCACGCTTGAGACCACCTACACCGGCAAAACGATGGCCGCACTACTAGCTGATATGCGAGATCCCGAGATGGACAATCTTAATTTTTTATACTGGCACACTTACAACTCTGTGCCTTTTGATGGATCGCCGGACAAACCATTGGACGACAGCGCACTGCCAGACCAATTTCTGAAATACTTCAAGAATTAACTTGTTAGATCGTAGCCCACAGTGGTTGATCGCAACTCTCCTGAGACCATTGAAGGGAAAGCACATGTACTACGACGCGATACCGGCGTTTCTGTATGAAGTGCGAATTCGCTAAACTGGGCCCGACCAAACCGGATAGAGTAACTATGACTCGAATTTCAATGCTCGCTACCGTTACCGTGGTGCTATTAACACCACCTAGTCAGTTGTACGCGCATCACTCTTTCGCAGCCGAATTTGATGCCAATTCGCCCATCACAATAGAGGGCGACATTGTTGAGGTCAGATATCGCAACCCACATGTGCAGTACTTTATAGACACCGACAACAGTGAACGCTGGAATGTTCAGGCGCAGAATGTTCCCACGCTTCGCCGACGCGGCTGGAGCACAGATATGCTTAAGATTGGCGATAGGATCGCGGTAAATGGTTTCGCTGGTAGAGACGGTGCAAGAAAGATCTATGTGGAATCCATCGTTGCGCCTTCGGGTGAAACCTTGGCCATGTACGATGACGATGGAAAGAGCAGCGCCAACCCGAATGCCACAAGTGCAAGCGAAGCCGTTGCCGTGTCCGATTCTGCGATCGCCCGTCAATTGATTGGCCATTGGGCATTCGATGTAGACAAGCCACTGCCGGGTACGCCGCTCCATCTCGAATTCCAGCAATCAGGCGATAGTATCTCCGCGATATTCGACAACGAAAACCTTCCAGTAGTGATAGGCGTCGATTCATTCACTATGGTGCTCAACCGCGAGAATTTCGGTGGCTTCCCTGCACAACTTCAAGTGAAAGGCAGCCTCGTGAGCGGAGTTCTAGAGGGGACTATCGATTTAATTTCCGGTTACACGACGGTGCCAAGTTTGGATGCTCGATCATTCGAAGCAAAACCAGCCACTGCAGAGTTTTGGGATCACTCAACACCTGCAGAATTACAGCCGGTTGATCTAACGGGAATCTGGACCCGAATTATCAGCTTGGGGCCAATAGGTCGTACCACGCCGCATCTCAATACTGTTGGGCAACGACGTCACGCGGAGTATCAAAAGGGACTGTACGATCCAACATTACGCTGCATGTCGACAGGGATAATGCGTCGTTATGCAGAGCCCGGGCTGGTTGAGATCATGGCCACAACCAATCGACTCACTTTCTTGTATGCCAATGGCAGCGACATTCGCCGAATCTGGTTTGATAGAAAGCGGCATACTGCGAATCGCCCGCGCGACATCATGGGTGAATCGATCGCCTCTTGGGACGGATCTACCCTTGTTATTGAAACGAGTAATCTCACGGAAACACTATTCACGCATAACGCTGAACCAATTTCGGAAAATGCAAAAATAGTGGAACGTTATTGGTTGAACAATTCGGGCGAGATGACAATGGAAGCAACACTGCACGACCCAACTTATTATGTACGGCCCGTCGTTCGTCGCACTCACTGGAAACGAGCCGATGACCAGGAGATGATCTACTCACCTTGTGACCCTGACTCGTTCTACCGAGGCATGCAAATTGAAGGTGCATTGGAGGACTATTTCTTACACTCACCAGGTGGTGATCAGAGCTAACTATCAATCGCTCGTCCACTTGAAAAAAATGGATATTCTAAATGTATGTAGCAATTGTCAGAATGGAAACACCCGCCGTCGATCATGATATGGCGGTCCAAATCAGCCTGAGCTCGACAGAAAAATTTGCGGCAATGAAAGACAAAGGCCTCTTGATGAAGTACTACCTCAGCCGTGATTCTGGTGGCTCCGGTGGTGTCTATATCTGGAAATCAAAAGCCGATGCCGAAGCATGGTACACGCCCGAATGGTCCGGCCGTTTAGAAGAGGCCTACGGCGCAAAACCATCCGTCATCTTTTACGACTCATTTGTTCAGGTCGACAATACACGGGATCATATTTTTGTGGACGGAGCGTCACAGTCAGGCTGAACTAACTCGCCAAGAATATCCCAGACGACTTAGCGTGTTCGATTGGATGACAGCTTTTGCAAAAATTACCGTAAGTGTTAAGCAGCGTCATAAATCTTGAGGCAATATTATTCCGTGCCGCCTCCGCTCCACATTCCATAATTTAAGGAGTTCGGCAAACTTCGCGGGTTCGGCCTGAACAAGGTCACCTGTCTCGCCGGGGTCTGACGACAAGTCGAACAATTCAAAACTAGCCTCATCAAACGGAGGCTCGAGATTGGAAATTTTCCAATCTCCTTGTCTTAGGAAGCCGCGGCCGGAATGATAAAAAGTCGTTACATACTCGTTGTCATGTACAGCGTCCTTTGTACCACCCAAGAAATTCATCATGCTCTCGCCAAGCATGGACTGAACTGAGCCATCGTTTGGGTACTGGGCACTTGCGGCATCTAGAAATGTCGGTGCGAGATCCATCACGGTCACGTAATTTGAATCAACAACACCACGGCTCTTTACCCCAGGCCCGGCAATAATCATCGGCGCGACAATTCCACCTTCGCGCGTATAACCTTTGTAACGGGAAAACGGCGCCGATCCAGCCTCCGCCCATTCGTTGTCATAAGAAACAAAAGACGCAGCGGTGCCCATTTTTTCATAGGCATTGTCGTAATTTGCCTGCAGGTACTCGCTATAAACACCGCGATTATAGAAATCTCCGCCAGAAGGTCCGTTGTCACCCATAAATACAATTAACGTATTGTCGTAGAGATCGTTTGATTTTAGATACTCAACTAAGCGACCAACATGATCATCCAGATTGTCCAGCAGTGCTGCGTACAATTCCATTTGACGAGATTTTCGGCGGCGTTCGAGCGGCGACAACTCCGCCCAAGGTCGAATTGCATCGTTGCGTGGCGGTAGCTCTGATAACGCAGGAATGACGCCTGCATCCTTCAGAGAATTGAAGCGTCGTTCGCGAAGTGCGTCGTAGCCATCATCATATTGACCGGCATAAAGATTCAGGTATTCGTTAGGAACCTGCAGCGGCCAATGCGGCGAGGTGTAGGCAGCGTAAGCAAAAAAAGGTTTGCCGTCGTCCTTATTCCCGTCAATAAACTCGATCAGCCGATCGGTGTATACAGTAGTTGCATAACGACCCACCGGGTATTCAATCAAATCTTCATCTAGGCGATAAGTGGATCCGCCTTCGGAAAAGCCGACAGCATCGAAATACGAACCACCACCATCCAACAGATTAAATGCTCGTGAGAATCCTGCTGCGTGCGGGCTCGCTTCCAATTCCAACCCCAAGTGCCATTTACCGACCGTGTAGGTGTTATAGCCAGCCTCCTGTAGCAACTTTGGAAATGGGGCGATTCGATCAGATAAGCTGCCTTCATACCCGCGGACTGGAGAGCCGAGCACCCCAACCTGGCTCTGCCTTGCCATCCCTGCAACGTGGTTATTATTGCCACTCAGCAACATTGCGCGAGTCGGTGCGCAGGATGGAGCCGTGTGAAACTGAGAAAACAGCATGCCTCGTGCGGCAAGACTATCGATATTCGGCGTTTGGATATCGCTACCGTAGGCGCCGAGATCGGCATAGCCTAAATCGTCGGCAACAATCAAAAGGATGTTCGGGCGATCATCTGCCCAGCCACTGGTCGATAGGCAACTCAGAACAAGTGACATATAAAATAGTCGCAGAATGGCCAAAGGTCGCTCCCTCAATTTGCGGTATTTAATCGATTGTGAGTAATTTACTACATCGTGAGCGCGATGACGATCGAGCCTGCCGCGCGTTGTCCCCCGACAGCAATAACCTGGCAGCGAGCAGTCTTGTTATTTTGGAAATCCCAAGTTTCGAACGACTACTTAGGATGAAAGTGGAAAACCAAAATCTGATTACACCCGCCAATGGTCGTCAGATAAAACCTCGGCAATCACGTTCAATCTTCGTTATCCATTGGTTGCTCAGTATGAGAGTGGGTCACTCACTCATCGTTGACAACTTGATCGACCACTTCTTCTTCATCAAGCGGCTCATCAAGTAGTGCGCGAACCTCATCCAAAGTCGGCATATCGGGGTCTGGCACGACGGTATTGTGAACAACGCGCGCATTCGCCATCAGGTTTTCAGTGCCTTCTGTTTGCAGGACAACAGGGATACCGAGCCCATCCATCGCAACAGACCGCACCAATGTCTCATCCACCAGTACAGTGTATTTTTCATCTGTAGGATTCATTGCCGCCAGAATTTCTTGAAGATGATCTTCAGCGCTAATCTCATCGTCTTCGAGTGGCGAGTGTCCCTCGACATACCAATTACCATCGCGTCGACCGGCAAGATATGGCTCGTTAATAATTCGGACCGACTCACCCAGGCTAACGAGCTCGTACAAGAATTCTATATTTTCCGGGTATAGCCGCACGCAACCGTGACTTACGCGCATACCGACGCCGTAGGGTTGGTTGGTCCCGTGGATCAGATATCCGGGTAAATCCAGTTTCAATACGAATTTCCCCAACGGATTATCCGGGCCAGGCGGCACGATCGATGGCAAAGGGTCGCCCAGCTCTTCGTGCTCTCTGCGCACAGATGCTGGTACATACCAGCTAGGGTCACGCGCCTTGGCAATTACTGCCGAACTTCCTAGCGGCGTCTCCCAACCCACTCGACCAATGCCGATTGGATAGGTCAAAACAGTTTGCGATTCACCCTCCATAATTGCAGGGAAATAGAACAGTCGTTTTGAAGCAATATTCAGCACGATGCCTTCGCGTGGCACATCCGGTAAAACAAATTGAGTCGGCAGCAACACCGGTGTGTCCTCACCTGGCAGCCAGGGATCTACATCTGGATTGGCTGCGACCAGTTCGTCATAACCGAGTCCATATTCGCGCGCTAAATCCGAGAATGTATTTTCTTCACTGGTGAAGACGACCTGAACCTCACCTATCACGTCCTGATCTGCAGACTCGAGCTCAAAGTAGTTTCTGCCAATCGGGTCAAGCCGTAGCTTTTCTTCAATTGGTGTCCGAACCACTTCTTCCGGTTGCGGCTCCAGTGCTGAACCTAATGGCGCGAGAAAGTCCTTTACCGCGGCACAACCCGACAAGATGGCCATCATCGCAATTAGTAACGTAGCTTTTTTGAGTGCTGTATTCATAAGTAGTGTTTCGCCCAATCAGAAACAAAGTGACGCTGCTTCGATGTGAATTCTCGCAGAATTACCTCGTCGGCACTACGCCTCTATTGCCTACCAACTCTGAGCGTCAACGGCCAGTTCACCTGACGTGCGCCCTCTCCCCACACTGCAGCCAATTCGCCACCGTACTCTTTAGTGGGGTCCGTGCCTTTGTCCTTGATATGGCGCTGCGATGCTGACCAGGTGCGCATGTAGCCGAGCATCTGTTCCGCCGTCCAATTTGCGGTCATTGAAAACTGCTCGGCATCGATCTCAGCCATCGGCAGCTCAATGCCCGCATAGTGATTGAGAACCAGATCGCGCTCGGGCGGCCAGTAATCCTCGACCGCGTCAAAGATTTTCATGATTATCTCGTCACAGGCTGATGTAACCTGACAATGCTCATAACACCACACTGCAAGCACACCGCCAGATTTTAATGTTCACGTTGCCTCATAAAAGAAGCGTTCAATATCAAACCAATGCAATGCTTGCGCGACGGTTATCAAATCCACGGAATTATTTTCGAGACCTGACGATTCCGCAGGCGCCACCCGATACTCAATTTTAGAATGGGTGGCCGCGGACGCGATTTGTTCGGCACTGGCGTCTGTCGCGATCATCTTGTCGAAGTGTTCCACCGATGAGGCCGCGGCCTGACCGTTGCCCGTCGCACAATCCCAGGCAAGGCTATTGTGATTACAAACGGATGCCAGATACGTGAACAGTCCCGCAGGGTATACGGGACGAAAACTCGCGTAACTATCAGCGTGACCGGAAAAGTGGTCTTTGAATTGAGAAATGTGCGGACGCTGTCTTAAGGCTGACAGTTTGGCTCAAGACCTTCGGCTTTGGCTTCATTGTAAAGCTTTAACGCTTCCGGCAGTTGACTGACCATGGACTCAATTCGCGATTCGCCGGAGGGGTGTGTTGACAGAAACTCAGGAATTTTTGAGGTATCCGAACTGGCATTCATATTCTGCCAAAGTGTAACGCTTTCGCGAGGATCAAATCCTGCCCGCGCCATGTATAGGAGTCCGATGTCATCAGCTTCCGACTCTTGCATTCGGCTGAATGGATTCAAGAGACCCATTTGACCGAAAGTACTCGCAGCGCCATAAATTCCCGACGCCATGTTCGGATCATAATTTCTGCTGTAATAATTCGTTCTATCGCCAACCAATACGCGGGCGAGTACTTCAATGCCGAATTGCGATAGGTCGGATCGGGTCGCTCTTTCGTTCGCATGATTGGCTGTCACATGCGCAACTTCGTGACCCATCACCGCTGCAAGCTGATGTTGATTCTTAGCGACGCTTAATATGCCGGATTTGGCCACGATTTTGCCGCCAGGCATGACGAAGGCATTCACTTCCGGGTTGTTGACAATCGCCATTTCCCAATACATTTCAGCGTCTTCGCCTTCGAGAGTGCCAACGATGGCATCGGCGATGCAGGCGATATAGTCGATCGTACCTTGATCCTTCACTAGGGCTGAAGTGGCTCGTAGTTGCGCCATCGCTCGCGCACTGTCGGCGGCCAGGGATGCATCCGACTTCAATGTCAGTTGCCTGCGGCCCGTTGGGGTCGATGAGCAACCGGCCGCAAAAACAGCCAGTAATACTAGCCCAATCAAATGTTTATGCAATTTCGATAGTGAATTCATCTTTCCGGCTCCGTGATCTTAACCCGATTATAGCCGACTAAACCGTTGCCGACCGGTCGTTCTAGACCTGAATACTGAGACTCCTAACATTCAGACCGGCCCACAACACGAGGG
>JABIUH010000299.1 GCA_018701055.1 Woeseia sp.
GCAAGGGTGCCAGATGAATAAGCGCTGATGCCATTTGCACACGTGCCACCCTGCTGTAGCGGCAATAATCAAACTTGAGCTACGAACCTGAGTCGCCCTATGGAAAACACGCAATCTGCAGTAGATAAGAAGACGATTAGCTCTACGTCGGCTATTGCGGCAACCATGACAATGGCGGTTGTCGCATCGTCATTTTTGCTGTTCCTGCCTATTTTGGTTGGCGGACTGTCCGGATTTGGACTAACAAGCGGCGAAATCTCTGTGATCGCGGCGGCAGACCTCGGCGGAATTTCTCTTTGCTCCCTTGCAGCGGCATTCTGGATAAATCGAGTAAGCTGGCGCAACGCTGCACTCCTCGGGCTGCTGCTTATCGTCGCCGGGAACATCGCCTGTTATTCGGTACAGGACTTTTCAAGTCTTGCGGCGTTGCGATTTGTGGTTGGTATTGGCGAGGGTATCTTGATGCCAATCAATTTAGCTTGCCTGGCCCGCACAAAGACTCCCGATCGCAATTTTGCAATATTTATCGTCGCACAGACAGTTCACGCGATGATTGGGCTGGCACTACTGCCGTACCTGGTTACCGCGGCCGGAGTGAGCGCAACGTTTATTGTTATGGCCTGGCTCGCACTGCTTATTTTACCTATGTTGCACTGGTTGCCACGCAACCTCACTGAATCGGAGGGCGACGGCCATGCCGAGACTATTGCAAAATTATCGCGGCTGAACGGTAAAGCAATGCTGACACTAGGTGCGATTTTCTTTTTCTTTGCCGTTCAATCCGGAATCTGGACGTACATAGAACGCATCGGTGACGCGGCCGGAATTTCTGCTGAAACAATCGGAACTGCCCTTGCTGCCGGGGCATTCGCCGGACTCATCGGCGCGTTAGCCGCGACTGGATTCGCGAATAAATTTGGTCGCGCGATTCCACTCGTCTTGACCGCAGCCTTTCAAGCGGTTGCCATTGTCCTAATGCTGAACCACCCGCAAATTGCGGTGTTCTTCGTTGCTTCGGCTCTGTTTCAGTTTTTCTGGAATTTTGGAATACCTTATCAAATGGGCGTCATGTCTCGTGCAGACCCCGCTGGCACCTACATTGTGCTGGTGACGGCCGTAACAGGCATTGGCTTCACGGTCGGCCCGCTCTTTGGCGCGGCAATGATCGAGCTCGGAGGTACGAATGGGTTTCTTCTTGCTGAAGCCGTTCTTTGTGCGGTTAGCCTGGCATTGATAGCGCCAGTGGCGCTGTCCGCCAAGACGCCTGATCAAACGTGAGCAATCGATGATCAACCTTGGGCATTTTTCTACAAGCTATACAGTCGCACGTGAAAAGTTTTTGAAGGCTGCGGAATCTGTCGAGTTGCCTGTTCACTCTATAAGCCATGACTTGCTTGGCCCGAACAATGAAGTGTTGGCCGTCGACGCTGTTCATGTCGGCGACCCAGAGGCAACACGGTTGATCATTGTGATTTCGGGCACCCATGGTGTGGAAGGTTTAACCGGTTCAGCCTGCCAAAGCGCCTGGCTTTCGCAGTTGCAGCAAACAGCTTTGCCCGACGATGTTGCTGTTCTTCTAATCCACGCAATAAATCCTTACGGCGTTGCGTGGCACCGCCGGGTCAACGAAGACAATGTTGATTTAAATAGAAATTTCATAAGCCACGATGGAAGTGGCATTTGTAATCCGTATTACGCCCAAGTGCACGAATTCATGATCCCAACCGCCTACGACGGAGAGGAACGTGTTACCACCGATCTAGCGCTTGCAGAGATTCGAAATGAGTTAGGAGAAGATGTATTTCAAATTGCGACGCTTGGTCAATCAAGTCATCCTGACGGTTTTTATTATTCCGGCGACAAACCGGTATGGTCGAATTTGGTATTGAGGAAGCTGTTAGATACTTATGCCTTGAAGCGTAAAACTGTATCGGTGATTGATCTTCATACAGGTCTTGGAGCCTACGGCTACGGCCTAGTCGGCATTGCTAACGATCCGGGCACGCCTGAATTGCAGTGGGCTCGCGATTGGTACGGTGAGGCGATGACGACATTCGTTGAAGTCGGTCAACTATTCGGCTATCCAGACTACTCCGCTTATACCGACGGAATGCTAATTTGCGGCATCAGAAAAATGCTCCCGGATGCGAGTGTGATTTCCGGAGGAATTGAATTTGGAACGTATGGACCTGACGAAATACAGGCTGCTGAGCGATCAGACGCGTGGCTCTATGCCCACGGAAGCAACGCTCCTCAGGAGACAAAGGAGGCAATTCGTCGCGATCTTCTTGAGGTGTACCAGCCACCCAAAACGGACTGGCAAGAAATGGTCCTGACGCGTGCCGGACAGGTGATGAGACAAACAGTCAACGGCATTGCAAACCTGCCTTTGAGATGAAGGCGACGTCTGGTCCCGCCGGCAGCACCCAATTTCTAGAACGCGGTGGCTTTTCCTGATGAATTAACTCATAATGTCTTATATAATGAACAAATAATCGGTATATTGCTCATAATATAAGACACCTTATGAAGACGCCTGCTCACAATTCGTTGCCCAAGTCAGCCCGATCCGCCCTCCTGAAGCTCGGCGAGGATATCGCTGTAGCGCGCAAAAAACGCCGCATCTCGACCGTCTCGATGGCCGAACGGGCCTTCATTAGCCGCGGCACGCTGTACAAAGTCGAAAAAGGCGACCCGTCAGTATCCATGGGCATTTATGCCACCGTACTTTCGATATTGGGTTTAACCGAGGGTCTTGCTGTCGCTGCTGATCGTCGCAGCGATTCACTTGGCCTGGACATTGAAGAAGATCGCCTGCCGAAGATAATCCAGCCTCGAGGTAGAAAGAAGAAAAGACCATGACCGATACTGTGGAAATTTATACCGACCAGGATGACGAGACGCTTCTGGTCGGTCGCTATCGCTACATTGCGAAACGCCGTGGTCAGAGCTCAGTTTTTGAGTATGCCGACGATTGGATTGATCACCCTAACGCATTCGCATTAGATCCTGAGAATCTGCCGCTCCTCCGACAACCGTTTTACACCAACTCGGCGAACTCAGCATTGCCAGGTGCATTGCGGGATACCGCACCAGACCGTTGGGGTCAGCAGCTCATCAAGCGTGCGTTTCGCAAATCCGGTGACGATCGCACGTTGTCCGAAATAGACTACCTGCTCGCGATTACAGATCGCACCCGCATCGGTGCGCTTCGATACAAACGTGAAAATGAAGACACATTCGATCATGACATCGGGCAATACCGAGTGCCGCCGCTGATCCAATTGCCAGCGCTTGTGGACGCGGCCAACGCCGTTCAGTCGAATACCGAAACCGCCGAGGATCTGAAGTTATTACTCAACGAAGGTTCACCGCTCGGCGGTGCTCGTCCAAAATCGGCCGTTGCCGACAACGACGGCACTTTGGCCATTGCCAAATTTCCGAAGCCCGATGATGATCGCAGTATCCCGCATGGGGAAGTTCTGGCGATGGCGCTCGCCAAGAAGGCCGGCATCGATGCTGCTGCTGCTCGGATCGTTGATGTTGCCGGCCGGCCGGTGGCCCTCATAACGCGCTTCGACCGACATGAAGGCCGAAGGATTCCGTTTCTTTCGGCCATGAGTTTGCTTGGGCTGAATGACGGCGATGAAGCGGCTTACACCGATATCGCCGAAGCTATTCGTAGTCATTCCAGTGCGCCGACTGAAGATCTGCACGAATTGTGGCGCCGGATCGTTTTTAGCGTCCTCATTGGCAATTTGGATGATCATCTTCGGAACCATGGATTTTTATACGATAGTAACAACCAGTGGCGTCTCTCCCCTGCCTACGACTTGAACCCGGTGCCCAGCGCAGAAAAAGCCCGGGAGTTA
>JABIUH010000517.1 GCA_018701055.1 Woeseia sp.
AGTTAAATTATGCGCACGCTATACACAAAATTCTGTCAAATTCTTTTGCCGGTGGCACTGTTAACCGCAGGGCTATCAGCCATCTCTGATGCTGCCGACCCAATGCTCCGGGAGGATTACACCGACGAGCGCGGTACGACTCAGCTGTACTCCCGCGCCGTCGTAACCGAAGGCGGCAGAACGGTCTGGCTGGCTGGGCAAACAACGCTGGAAGACGCTGAGGGAAACTCGATTGCTGGCGACTTTGCGGCACAGGTTCGAGAAGACTTCCGCCTTATTGAATCGCACCTGAATCGGTACGGAGGCGATCTCCACGATATCGTCACGATGACAATTTATGTATCAGATGTGCGTAACGCCGATAAATACCTGGCGGCCAAGAAAGAGGCCTTCGGGGATGGGCCCTATCCATCAAGCGCGCTTATCGGTGTATACGGGTTTTCCCGCCCGGGTATCGAAGTCGAGATTAAGGCAACCGCCGTCGTTGGCGGCTAAACTCAAAAATCCTGGGATATTATGAAAATTGTGTTACATCCTCTATTTTCCACAGGCTTTGACAGCACGCTTATCCTGCGATTAGAAACCGTTCACGCTAAAGGGTGTTCAATTAACCTTTGCTCAGCATCGAAACAGTCATCTTGAACTATCCCATGATCGAAAAACTTCGCCAGAACCCGCAGTTCGAATCCATGAAACACGCCATTGGATTTCAACGCGAATATTGGAACAACCGGGCCCAAACGGGGTCAGTCAAGGCGAGCAGTTCGGCCCTGGCGCAAGCGATGGTCGAGCCTTTCTGGAATGAACCTTGTAACGGGGATGTTTTAGAGGTCGGTTCCGGAACAGGAGTCATCAGCGAGCAGCTCCTACGCCGCATGAAAGCGGAAGATAAACTAACCATCATTGAAATCAATCTGAATTTTCTGGAGATTACGCAACGGAAAATGGCGCAAAAATTTGCTGACGAAGAGCTCACAGGGCGCGTGTCATTCGTTCATGCTGACTTTCTCCAGCACCAGATGCCAGCAGAACAATTTTCCCACATATGTTGCAGCCTGCCATTCAACAATTTTGAACCTGAATTAATTAACGATATTTTCCAGGAGATGTTTCGCGTATGTCAGCCAGGAGGAATCATCGTCTTCTACGAGTACATTTTGCTGCGTCGGATTCGTTATTGGCTGAGCTTGGGAAGGCTTCATAAGCTAAAAAACACCGAAGCTGTGTTAACCGATTGGATAGACAAACATGTTGTCGAAAGCACTCCCATTTTCAGCAATTTTCCACCTGCCATGGTTTACGTATTGCGCAAACCCAAGAGCTAAAAGAACCCGGATTTCAACCGAATATCGCCGCTCACGCAGCAATCAGGTTTTTATAACGGATGCGCCGTCGTTTTTTGAGAAATATTCTTCCAAAGCAAAATGTTCCTGAATTGTGCGCCGGTAGTCGCTCCAGCTTACCCGTCGGTTATATCGCTTTCCTTTGGTCATCTCTGGATGGTGGATCCAAAGCCAGCCGTCATTGATAGATTCCTCGTAAGATTTACGGTTTCTCCAGGTGCCATGGTCTGGATGTAGCATGACAACGGTATTTTTCATATCCAATCGCGGTAATACCTCATTGCTGATCAGACTGGCCAGCTGCTTGAACGTCAATCGAAGATTGTCCGGGAGGCCATTGTTTTCCTGACCTATACGGTTCTTCACGTGACCAATCAATGTCCAGTAGATCACCCGTTGGTATTGTGAATTATAAAATTCAGATTCAAGAAAGTTTAGAAGTCGAGCGAAAATGAGAGTCTCGGGTTCTATTGGGCTGTCCATTGTGCAGGTGTCCTCGGCACGGCTGTCGGGGTCCAGCTTGGTAATGTTCCATTTACCAGGCCACTGCGGAGTAATAATCTTTGTCGGCACAAAATTGCAAATCCAGCTCCGCCCAGTTTCTATAGCTGGGACTCTATTTCTGAACGCAGCTGACCACGGGTTTTTACCCGCTGCGACGGTATCCCAATCGTCTTCAGAATCCATGCAAACGAAACTTGTACCGCTATTACCTGACGGGCTCAAATCAAAATCGTCGAATACCTGAAACCCATTCTGAAGAAATTTTTCCGAATGCTCGCCGGTGTCGTAGCGGTTAAAACTCTCGCAAACAATCACCATCACTTTATAGGGCCGCTTACGCAAATTAGACGCCAGAAAAAATGAGCCAAAACAATATAAGGTAATAGGTCAACAGAATCGCAACTACGACGCGTTGTAAAGTAACTCCGTAGCTCATCATCGTAACAAGTTCCCATGCCTGATACAGATCCGTGGGGTCGGGCATTCGGAACGATCGCTCGTAGTGCCGCGCATAATGCCACCAGACAAACCAAAATAGCAGCTATGGTGTGACAAACAGTAACACCCAAAGCAATAAATTCATTTTCGAGGCGAGTTTATCTCGAAGCTATCATCGAGAGTATGGCGAAGCTGCCACAGCCTAAATATTAGTCTCAATATTAAATCTGTTGTGATCCAATGGACTGGGATTATAAAGCACATCTCAAAAGAGGAACGGAGCAAAACGCGTTAATTAATCAATGTCGTCTGCTAACAACAAAAGTAATGCGGCCAGTGGAACATATGTTTTATACTTTCTAGCTATACTTTCATGTAAGCCGCGCACCCGGAAGAAAAATGCAGAGCGCACAGTGTTGAGGGGGACGATGAAACAAAAAATAATATGTACCGCAGCGGCGATAGCTTTGGCCGGCCCAGCTCTGGGCCATCATAGTGATGCAGCCCTGAGAATGAACGCGGTGAACACATTCGAGGGTATCGTCACCGAGTACACGCTGCGAAACCCGCACAGTTATTTTGTTGTCGAGACCACCAATGAAGCCGGCGAACCTCTTTCGTGGGAGGTGCAGATGGGCTCGGCACTTAGCATGTCGCGACGCGGCTGGAACGCCGATACGCTGGCACTGGGCGATTATGTCGTAGTCGGCTTGCATTCCGCGCGCGACGGACGGCATTACGGACTGCTGAACTCACTGGTTAAGGAAAATGTGCCTATATCATATGAACGGTTAGCGGCCCCCAGCATAAAAGCCAGTACTACCACGCTGGAGGGCGTATGGACAGTCGACCGAGCGAACCTTCCCCCCGATTTCCCGGAGGGCCTCGATGTGCTTATGGAACGCGAACTGACCTTGACCGATAAAGGTCAAGCTGCGCATGCGGCTTTCAGCCAGGACTCATTGGAAAATCCCGAGCTTTCGTGCATTACCAAGCCGACCCCAGGCGGGCTCGTCTACACGGATAGATACCCGCTGGAGATCGAGTTTATCAACCGTGAGCAGGTCATCATGATACGAGTTCAATACTTCGACCAGGAGCGAACCGTCTATATGGACGGGCGCGAACATCCGCCAGCGGACCAACGTACTCACGAGGGACACTCAATCGGTAGCTGGGATCGAGATACTCTGATCGTGGACACGGCGAATTTTGCGGATGACCGCTCGCCATACCAAAACGGCGTACCTTCAGGAGCGCAAAAGCACGTGGTCGAACGTTATACGCTGCGCGAAGACGGAACCAGCTTGATACTCACGTTCACACTCGAAGATTCCGAATACATTGAAGGACTCATGACGCACACAAGAGACCTGCGGTATTCCCCACACATCGAGATGACGCCATTTGACTGTGACCTGGAGGCGACCAGACGGTATTTACCCACACCTTCGTCGTAAACGGTGCAGAGGTCGAACTTGTGCGTCAATTTAGAAAATTTTGAGGGTAGATTTAGCAGCTTAACCAATATACAAATTGCAATTAATTAACGGGATAAATTAAGGAATGGTTTCATTCATTAATGTGCTCAAAATAACAGGTTAACTATATGAATAAACTTCTTAAAATATCGAAATGGCTCCGCCTTCATGCAAACTTCACTCTAGTGATAAGCGTGGCCGGGATCGCTATTTGCGGCGCTGTGTCGGCGCAGATCAACGAGGAGGTCAACGATCGGCCTGATCCTTATGTGCTGGATCAGCAATTCTTCAAGCTACCCGTAGGTCGAACGATCGGCTCCACAGTCACGCTTGCCCTCGATCCCGATGGCACGAGCATCTGGGTGTTCGAGCGCTGCGGCGCCGGCAGCTGCGTCGGCTCCGATCTTGCGCCGATCCTGAAGTTCGATAACGCCGGAAATCTCGTCAAGAGTTTCGGCACCGGGCTGTTCGTCCGGCCCCACGGCATACATATCGATTTCGAGGGCAATATCTGGGTCACGGACGATCAAGGCCCCGATGGCGTGGACCCGCGGCGTGACGGCAAGGGGCACCAGGTGTTCAAGTTCAGCACTGAAGGCGAGCTCTTGATGACGCTCGGCACGGCGGGCGTCGCCGGCGACGGACCGAACGAGTTCAACCGGCCTTCGACCGTGTACGTCGCACCAAACGGTGACATCTTCGTCGGCGACGGCCACGGCGTGGGCTCAAACGCGCGCATCGTGAAATTCGCAGCTGACGGCACATACATCAAGAGCTGGGGTCGCAGTGGAACTGCAGCGGGTGATTTCGCTACGCCGCATGCTTTCGCTATGGATTCACGCGGGCGACTGTTCGTCGGCGATCGCGAGAACGATCGAATTCAGATTTTCGATCAGGATGGCAACTTCCTCGAGGAATGGCAGCAGTTCGGACGACCGAGCGGCATCTACATTGACGCTAACGACGTGCTCTACGTCGCCGATTCGCAGTCCGACGATATCGACGACCTACGGCTAGATTGGCAAGAAGGCATTCGCATCGGTAGCGCTATCGACGGCACGGTCACGGCATTCATTGCCGACATCGACCCCGATGGCTCGCAAGAAGGCGTAGTCGCGGACGCCAACGGTGTCGTATACGGCTCGCTGACCGCCGACATGGCGCTGCGGCGCTACGTGAAGCGCTAACCCTATCGAGTCAGGACACCACCACAACCGCATTTCAAACAAATGAATACATGCTTTATACTTCCAATGCTCCCCGCGTCTTTCATATAAACCGTATTTTTGGAGAATAACTTATGAGTGTCGTCACCCTGCGCGTCAACGGCGCGACCCACGAAGTAGATATCGACCCATCCACACCTCTTTTATACGTACTGCGTAACGATCTGGAGCTGCGAGGCCCACGTTTCGGCTGCGGGCTCGGCCAATGCGGAACGTGTACTGTCATCATCGATGGAGTCGCAATGCGCTCGTGCAGCATACCCACTTCGCAGGTGAGCGGTGAGATCACCACGCTCGAAGGTCTCTCGCAGAACGGCACGCTCGATGCGTTGCAACAGGCCTGGATTGATGAGCAGGTGCCGCAGTGCGGCTATTGCCAGAACGGCCAGATCATGACGGCCAAGGCGCTACTC
>JABIUH010000035.1 GCA_018701055.1 Woeseia sp.
ACCTTGATACCGGCGTCGTCAAGCTGCGTTATTAGCTTCTCGACCGATACTTTCAGTACTTCGGCGAATTGTGCGACGGTGACGTCAGCCATGATGGAACTCCGTTTGCATGTTTCTTACCAATACACTCAGTGGCAGGCGCAAATTACGCCTGCGCCTCTTCTTCTTCGAACCAGTGAGCGCGCGCTTTCATAATGAGCGCAGCCGCTTCTTCCTGATCCATTTCGTGAATCTCAAGCAAATCATCTGTTGCGAGTTCGGCAAGATCTTCGCGTGTTACCACACCCTCGCTCGCCAACTTGAATGCAACGCTTTTCTCCATGCCTTCAAGACTCAACAGATCTTCGGCTGGCTCAGACTCATCAATCTTCTCTTCCTGAACAATTGCCTGAGTCAAAAGAACATCACGTGCTCTGTTGCGAAGCTCGTTGACCATATCTTCATCGAACTCTTCAATTTCAACCAGCTCTGCAGTCGGAACGTAGGCAACTTCCTCAATGGTTGAGAAACCTTCCTGAACCAGAATCAAACCAACCTCTTCATCAACATCTAATTGCTTTGAGAAGAGCGTTATGAGCTCTTTCATTTCCGATTCGCTTTTCTCATCAGCATCCGTCTCAGTCATTACATTCAATTCCCAGCCAGTCAGCTCACTGGCCAAACGAATGTTTTGACCACCACGGCCGATTGCCTGCGACACTTTATCTTCGTCAACCGCGATATCCATGCTATGAGCATCTTCATCTACAACGATCGAGACGACCTCAGCAGGTGACATTGCGTTGACGACGTATTGTGCGGAATTCTCATCCCACAAAATAATATCGACACGTTCACCGGCCAATTCGTTAGATACCGCTTGAACACGCGATCCGCGCATGCCAACACACGCACCAACCGGATCAATGCGAGAGTCATTGCTTTTGACAGCAATCTTCGCGCGCAAACCTGGATCACGCGCTGACCCCAATATATCGATAAGCCCCTGGCCTACCTCCGGCACTTCAATCTTGAACAGCTCAACTAAAAACTGAGGTGAGGTACGGGTCATAAATAACTGTGGCCCACGTATCTCGGATCGAACTTCGGTTAACAATGCTTTCATTCGATCCTGTGGACGGACCGGCTCGCGCGGCACCATATTCTCGCGCGAAACAAAACCCTCAGCGTTGCCGCCGAGATCAATGAACACGCCGTTACGGTCAACGCGCTTCACCAGGCCAGAAAGCATTTCGCCCACTCGCTCTTTATATTCCTCGACGACCTGCTCACGTTCGGCCTCACGCACCTTCTGTACGATGACCTGCTTGGCCGTCTGCGCAGCGATTCGCCCAAAATCGACAGATTCCATCGGCACTTCAACATAGCCTCCAGGCTCTGCGGCAGGATCGACATCAAGAGCATCGATCATGCGCAGTTCGCGATCCGGAACTTCGAGCTCAGTTGATTCATCTGCAAAAACCAACCAGCGCTGGAAAGTGTCGTAGTCGCCCGTTTCACGATCGATCGCGACACGAACCTCAATATCTTCACCATGCCGACGACGCGTCGCTGACGCGAGCGCTGCCTCGATGGCTTCAAATATGATGTCTTTCTCAACGCCCTTTTCATTCGAAACGGCGTCGACAACCATCAAAATCTCTTTACTCATTGTCTGGCACTCCAAAAATTCTCTATGCCGACCGCGTTAAGCGGTTGGTATCAATCGTGCGGACTCGATGGTCGCTAGCGGCAAACTGAACGACTCTCCATCAACTTCCACCTCGATCTTCTCCTCATCTGCGGCCTTCAAAGCACCGCGGTAGTTCCGTCGGCCTTCCAACGGAAACCTAAGCTTTACCTTTACATCCTGGCCCATGAAACGCTGAAAATGTGCCAGCTTCGTCAACGTACGATCCAACCCAGGCGACGACACTTCAAGCGTGTAATCGCTCTGCAGCGGATCTTCAACATCAAGAATTGCGCTAACCCTGCGGCTCACCTCTTCGCAATCTTCAATACCGATGCCATCTGCCTTGTCGATAAAGATGCGCAAAATACCGTCACGACCACCTGTGCGGAGCTCAAGGTCTGCTAACTCGAAACCGAGCTGCTCGACTAACGGCTCCACCAACCTAATCAATTTATCTCTAGACATAACTTTAATAAAACACGTTAGCTTGTTGTTCTAAAAACAAAAAATGGGCATAAAGCCCATTCGAAATCTGACCGATGTTGCTGCCGTCTACAAATGTCGGGCAACAAAAAACCCCATGCGGGGCCTTATTCTCTGCCAAAAACCTGGCAGTTTGGGCATTGCTTACATCTTAATACGCAGTGACTACCGAACCGCCGGTATAACCCTTATCACTACATCCGCAGGGCGCGAATTATAGGGGGTGTCTACTAGTTGTGCAATGGCTCAACAGGCCCGCCAGCGCTTTCCCTGCCCTAAATTATTGAGCCGGGATTCAGGCCCCATAGCGCGATTCTGCCGGCTGGATTCCAGATCACGCATCTGGTTCGCCGAAGATGGTCACAAAATGTCCCCGACCGGTCGTGAACCACTTAACGGATCCGTTTAGCTGTGGCACTGGTCCAAACGAAATCGACACACGCCTGATCGATCCGTTCTGATCATTTTGAATAAGGCTCTCCTGGCTCCAATTACAGATGCGTGATCCCAACAAGTGCGCGACCTCACTGTCTTGAGGCCTAGAAGTCGCATTATGCAAAACCGACGAATCCGACCAATAGCAGACAACGTTAATTTGGAAATATCGGCAAATTCTACGAAATTACATTTGCATAATTTCTTGACACCTTGCACATAATGGCGTCGAGCCTTTCGATAACATCATCCTCACATCGTTCTAATGCCCCTTGGGCGTGACCGCGGAGCTAAGAATAAGACCGCTCTCTCGTCGCTGTGACCCAGGGAGAGAAAAACTGGCAAAGCACAAAACAGGTAATGGCTATGCGGAATCGCATGAACAACAAAATTTTGGGTATCCTTATCAGCCCGGTGGCAGCAGTCGCTATTGTATTGCCTGATCCCTGCGATATTGGCTCCGCTCTTATCTATATTGATTAGACTGGGCTTACCACTGGAGCCGATGGCTTAGTTGAGAAAACGCCTGGCTGCCTTCGTATTACGCTTCGCAGTGAGCAGGAAATCAATAGTCTGGCCTTGCTTGTCGACGGCCCGATAAAAGTATTTCCAAGTGCCTTTTATTTTGATGTAAGTCTCATCGAGGCGCCAGCGAAGGCCAGTCCGTTTCTTGTTTTTGCGAAAGGCCTTCTCGATACGGGGTGCGTAATGCACTACCCAGCGCTGAACAGTACAGTGGTCCACCGCGTAACCTCGCTCTTGCATCAGTTCTTCCAGGTCACGATAGCTCAGTGAATAGGCAACGTACGATCGAACACATTGTAATATGACTTCTTTCTGATGGTGACGGCCTTTGAAATTGATCACGATTTATCCCAATAATGAGATTCTCAATACAGGAGCATAGTTCAGAGCGTCATCACCGCGGGTTTTGC
>JABIUH010000150.1 GCA_018701055.1 Woeseia sp.
CTCGATCAGATCGAAGTCGATATCGATTGGGCAAGTGGCTTTGACGAGGAATATCTTAGTACTTTCAAAGGGCGGCTCAACGCGGACGGCACGATTAGTGGCGAGACCAAACATAATGGGGCGAGCAACTTTCTCGGCCGCAAATGGGTGGACGGGACCTTCACTGCCAGCAAGGCAATACCGAAGGAGTCGTTGGACGGTTTAGCTCCAAGCCCAGTCAATATGAGTGGCATTTACAATCGCGCTTCGGGTTTAGGCGCGATTCGAAAACTGAAATTTACGATGACGGATCGTGGCCAGGACATTATCGATAATTACCTTGAAATTGATAATGCGAACTCCCGGTGTGCATCACCCGGCTTGGTCCTCGCCTCTGGACTGCCATACCCAATGGAAATTCTACACGCGGATCATTACATCGTAATTGTGTATGGAGCCGATTACGCACGGCGAATTTATCTTGATGATCGCGAGTTTCCGGAAACCGCCACCAACTCCTCGTTGGGTTTTTCGCGTGGGGTATGGAAGGGAGAAACGCTGGTCGTCACGACCACTAAACTGAATCCCGCATTTATGAGTACGCGAGGACAGCCAGTATCAGAAGACGCCTACACGACAGAACATTTTTACTACGATGATAGTGGATACATGCACGCCGACATGTGGTTACACGATCCGAAAAATTACACACGGCTCCCGCATTTACGCCGAGTTTACGATCAAGACTTTAACCCTAGGGTTATTACAAAGGTCGACTGTGATCCCTACACTTTTTTTCGCGCACTGGCGTTGGAAGGCGATCTGGAAGAATTCTGGAGTCGCGCTAGTCGGCGCCGTTAGTTGAATGGGGTCAGAGTATTACTCTGACCCCGAATCTTTGGGTTCTAGCCATCAACGTTTGAGGAGGACGCCGAATCCAGGAGTTCGTTGACGGCGCGGTACGCTTCATTAATCGCGCCATCGGTGTGTGGGCTTGCGCTTGAGTCGGTATTCGCAATCGCAATTCGTCCTAAGCGCTGTCGTCCTACAATGGCCGGTCGCTCCGGCGTGGTCGTGTAAGCCCATTCATCAGGATCAAACAGCGGGTTATACGAATAGGTATATCCATGTGGCCAGCGATTAACCATGATGCCCAGAATATCGCGCTCATCATCGAACCCAGTTGGCCCAAGAACTCGAGTTAACTGATCACGAATATGATGCTCGAAGGTTGAAAACGGCGTTTCGAGCATCTTGGCTCTGCCAATGCGATGTTGTTCGCGTCTGGAGAGTCCAGGTTCATTGAAATAGCAAGACATGCGAACGACGATAGGCTGCTGCGGATCGCGAGATGTCTGATAGCTGCCGAGATTCAGTGATGGGGGAAGCCCAATACTCGGGTGATAACTGCCCGGTGCCGTCACTCTGGATATTCCTGCATCAACGAACGATTGCCAGTTTGAAACGAGCACACCTGTGTAAACGAGCGGTGACTTTTCGCCGTAACTCATTGCTTCTCGTTGCGTTGCCGAAAACTCTCGGCAAATGTGTGGAATCACACTGTTCCAACACGCCAGAACGGCAGCCTTGCTCTTGACGGAATAGGCCTTGCCACCTTGTAGGTATTGAGTCTCAACTTGATTAGAGTTTTCATGTCCAACATTGATGACGGTGCTGTTCAACCTGATTCTGGTTGTGTTTTCATCCCGATCCAACGAACTGTAATCAACCCGCGCGTCGATGATTTCCTCCATCGAATCCGCGGACACCGCGTCTGGCACCAGTGAGCTAACGAGCAGACGTGCGATTGTCGCGTTTCCATCCGGGAAGTACATGTCTTGCTGCCCCGATTGGGCACGCGCCGTATTTTCTCGTCCGTGTTGGCCACCGGGTTCGTGTACGAGTTGATTCGGTGAGATTTCGTCAAGGTCTAAACCGCCAAAACCCGGGTAGCCCATCTCACGACAATAGATAGCAGGTACCGCATCCATGCCGGTGACAAAAATGCCCATAAGGCCGGTATCGAAAAGTTTAATAACGTCCGCATGGCACCCAACGACATTGGTGACGTAGTCGCGATAACTCATGTGCGCCAATTTGTCTCTTATCTGATCAGAACTAAGATCGGGGAAATGATTTTCGTTGCCTTTGTATAATCGTACGGCATCGTTTTTAGCCTCTTCAGACAAAGGCGTGTTCGCAACAAATTCGTCGAAAGGATCATCGCCATAACCAACGACTAGTTTGTCTTCGCCAAAGGTTTCGCGATCAAAAAACATGCTGCCTTTAAGACCCATGTCCGCGTAGCGCGACCACATTTTCTGATTCTTCTCAAAATACCGGCTGCGATCAACGCCGAGCTCCCAAAGGAGACCCCCAGCAACGCTACTGTACTGTTGCGGCGCCTCGACATTCAAAGTACCGCCGTTCACAAGATACATTTGGCCCTCGTGCCAAAACTCATTGCGTTTTGCGTGACCACCGAA
>JABIUH010000516.1 GCA_018701055.1 Woeseia sp.
AAGATGTTTTCTGGCTCTGGGCATGGATTGAACGTTACCCGAGCAAGTTGCAGTAAAAAAGTCGGAAATCTTGGTAGTCTTTGCGAATATGTGCCTGTCCAAGGCGACCTTGTTGCGAATATGTGCCTGTCCAAGGCGACCTTGTCCAAGGCGACCTGGGAAAGCGGCCGAAGAAGGGTTGAATCGATGTTCAGCAACGATTCGGTGACTCAACGATATGCCGATGTGTATGAGGCGTTTGCCCGGCAATGATGGTTCCATGCCAATCTGGCACATTGGAATTCCATCGACTAAATGCGCCTGGAATCGATCAGCAAACGTAGTCGCAGCAATCGCCCTGGTCACCGCTAGAGCTAATTTTGCACTACACCCGAGTATTTTCTAAGAAAAGTGTGACCGAAATCACATTTATAGGCGAGATTAGGATCTCGGACCGCCAATTCTAATTCGGTTAATCTGTCGTCAATGCCATTGGTGAGCATGGGCATAATTTCGAATAATCCCTCCGACATTGATGTAATTGGATAATTAAGAAAAGAAGACTGTCGGAACGTGAAAACAATGCTTAACACACGAACCGCTTATCAAGAGCAAAAAGTTGAGAATGTCATCGCCGTGCCGAAATATTGGTGCGGAGGGAATGTCGGAAGTTTTTTGCTGAAGTTTTGTAGTTAGATTTAGAAAGAGGCGTCTCTTATGAATATTAGTTCTGTTTTTCGAAAATTAGTCGTGTCGAAGATGACTATAATTTTCGCAGCTGTCGCGGCCTTTTCTGGGAGCCCGGCATTTGCGTTTAACACGGACGGGTGTCGTCTGGCGGACGTACCTGAGTTTGATGAGTATTCGCTCATCTACCACCTTGAAATTGCAGCGGATTCAGATTTCGGCGATAAACGTCCTCCGTACACTGTAAACAACAGCGGTATAGATGTGGCATTCGATCGCGTGGCCTACTGTATGGAGCTGGAGGTTGGCGGTGTATTGCAATGGGTCTGGGTCTCCATGGAGACGTTTACGCCGGCTGTTAGCAGCGTGGGCGTACCCTATAACCAGACTATTCAAACTCCGGTTTATAACCTGAACGTATACTCTGGTGGTGCGACCGTTACGACCGGTACCTCAATCGCCAGCGGTAACATCGAATTTTGGGATCAGCGTTCCCTGACCACAGGTAGTCTCGGTCTTGGCGGAAACGATGCGCTTAACGACTTCGATGATGCTCCAAACTTGCCCTTCGGCTCCGGTGGTTCGATGCAGGTGCATAATACCGGCGCTCAGGAAACGATTCTCGCCTACAACAATTGGGACTCGGCCGCCAATGTGGACGACGTTGGTATCGGCAACTCGCCCGCTGGCAATCCCGACTGGATCGGTGCGGGGAACGCGGGAACCTTTACAGATCGCGCGGACATCTATGTTCTCGTTCGCAAACGCGCAGTATTCCGCCACGCAGGTGATGGCGAAATGGAAGGGCTTGGCGACGGCGGGAACGCCTATCAGGCTGACGTAGACAATCCACGCGGTGTGGCAGTGGACAGCAGTGGCAACGTCTATTTTGCTGATTCAGGTCAGCACCGGATCCGTATGGTCACTCCGGGCGGAATTATTTCAACGTTTGCCGGAACTGGCGTCGCAGACTTCACACCGGATGGGCAGCTGGCGACAAATACCGCGATGAACGAGCCGACTGGTCTCGCTATCGATGGCAGTGGCAACGTCTATTACACGGACCTCAACAATCGAAGAGTCCGTATGATCGATGCTGCCACGGGCCTGGTTACGACTGTAGTCGGAAACGGCAGCTCGCTTTACAACGGCGACAACATACCGGCGACAACTGCTTCTCTTCGCAACCCGGTCGCGGTCGACGTCAGTGCCTCAGGAGACATTTATATCGCTGATCTGGGGAACTCTACCGAAGACAATGGTCCGCGTATCCGCAAGGTTAGCGGCGGTACGATTACCACGGTTGCGGGAAATGGGACGATCGGTAATGCTGGCTCCACCGGTATTGCAATCACTGAACCACTGAACGATCCCTGGGGTGTCTATGTAGATTCAAATGACAATATCTACATAGCCGATACGGGGAACCACGCAGTGCGTATTGTCGACTCTACTACGGGCAACATGACGGTCTTTGCTGGAAACACCAGCGGTGGACCAGGCGGGGTGAGTTCACTTGGCCAACT
Organism: Woeseia sp.; assembly: GCA_018701055.1. Taxonomy (GTDB): domain Bacteria; phylum Pseudomonadota; class Gammaproteobacteria; order Steroidobacterales; family Woeseiaceae; genus SZUA-117. Next base: position 2,193 of record JABIUH010000516.1, read on the forward strand.
GGCAGCCAATGCTGCATTGCGAAGTCCGCGTGGCGTTAGTGGTGATGGCAATGGAAATATCTATATCGCCGACTACAACAACGACCAGATTCATCTGGTCGATGCTAACGGCATGATTAGAACGGTTGCTGGTAATGGTCTTGGAGACTTCAATGGTGACGGTCTCGACGCGCTTCGGACGTCTCTGAACGGTCCGTTCGATATGGTGGTCGTCAATGACAACCAGGATGTGATCTTCTCGGACTTCTTTAATGACCGTACACGTCTAATCGCTATGGAGGCGTCAGGGAACAGTCCTCCAACGGATATCACACTGAGCAACAGCTCGGTGTCGGCAATGGCTGCGGCGAATTCAATTGTCGGAATGTTGACGACGCTGGATGACGATGCCGGCGATTCGCACAGGTATGAATTGGTCAGCGGAATTGGCGATACCGACAATGCCTTGTTCTCTATCGGTAACACTTCGACTGCGTTGCGCGTGATCGATTCGGGCACTATGGCGTTCGGGGACTATTCGGTGCGCATCCAGACAGACGATCAAAACGGTGGTACGTATCAAGAAGTATTCCTGGTGAGCGTCTTATCCGACGACCCAGTGCCGCCGGTGATCACATTGCTTGGCGACGCCACGGTCAATCTGACCACCGGGGACGCGTATGCTGACGCTGGTGCGACGGCAACCGACGACGTCGACGGTGACATCACGGCAAATATTGTGACTGTCAGCAATGTCGATACGATGACGGCAGGCAATTACCAGGTCACGTACAACGTTATGGACGCTGGAGGCAATCCAGCGACCGAAGTCGTTCGTACCGTGATCGTCGCCGACGATGCAACGCCACCGGTTATTACGTTGGTTAGCAGTGCAGCGGTTTCCGTCACCCGAGGCAATGCCTACACTGACGCAGGCGCGACAGCGACTGATAATGTCGACGGAGATATCACCGCGAACATCGTGACTGTGAGTAATGTAAATACAGCCACGGCTGGTACCTACCAGGTGACCTACAACGTGATGGACGCGGCAGGCAATGCTGCGACGGAAGTGGTTCGGACAGTGACTGTCTCAGCTCCGCCTCCGCCTCCGCCTCCGCCTCCGCCTCCGACATCCAGTGGTGGTGGTAGTTTTGGCATCTTTGGCTTGCTGTTCCTGCTTGGAGCAGCAGTACGCCGCCGAATCTTCGTCCGCTAGACTAATAGCACGAAGAGACGCGCCCCTCGTCTGCGAAAGCAGGCGAGGGGTTTTTTATTGGGTGTCGTATCTGCACTAAATATGTCTCATCATCGTCGACGTTCATATAGACTATTGCGCCTCATTTGCACCCGGAATCAATCAGTCCAATGACAGTCAGAACTCGCTTTGCCCCCAGCCCAACGGGAGTGCTTCATATCGGCAGCGTGCGTACTGCGCTCTTTTGCTAGCTCTATGCCAGGCCCCATGGGGGACGGTTCATTCTTCGCATTGAAGATACGGATAAGGAACGATCTACCCAGGAGAACGTCGATGCCATCCTCGACGGGATGAATTAGCTGGGACTGGACGCGGATGAAGGCCCGATTTATCAAAGCGACCGGTTCGACAGGTATCGCGAGGTTATTGGGCGATTGCTCGAATCCGGCGACGCCTACCATTGCTATTGCACCAGGGAAGAGCTGGACGAGCGACGTGCGGAGCAAATGGCAAAGCGAGAGAAGACCCGCTATGACGGTCGTTGCAGGGAGCGTACAGAGGCCAGGCAGGGCGTCGATCCGGTGGTCCGCTTCCGCAATCCGACAAGTGGTGAAGTCGAAGTTCATGACCAGGTGCGGGGCAGGGTGATCTTTCAGACTGAAGAGCTCGATGACCTGATTATTGCTCGCTCGGATGGTGTACGCCGTCAGCGCCTATGG
>JABIUH010000034.1 GCA_018701055.1 Woeseia sp.
CCCACCGACGGAGCGTGTCGACAATTCGCATCTCACAGATCTTGCGGGCTACGAAATTCATTACGGGCGATCTTCGGGCAGCTACACCAATCACGTCGAAATCAGCAATCCGGGACTAACTGCGTACGTCGTGGACAATCTGGAAACTGGCACCTGGTATTTCTCGATATCAGCACTTGATTCCAATAACCAACTGAGTGACTTCTCCAGCGAAGGCCAGTTAAACGTTCTCTGATCCGATCCCCCAATCCGTAACAGCAACTTTCGATGATGAATTTGTCAACGAATCCGTCCACTCTTCGTTACAGCCATTGAATGGAAGCCACAATCGACTACAATCACGTTTAGTTAAATACTGTGCTTTGACGTTTTTTTTAATTTAAGATTGCAACTTACCGATAAATTAGAAATTAGACTGCACTAAACATGATCTAGCCGATCTTTTCCGGACAGGCGATATCACAGTCCGAGCGGACAAACACGTAAGATGGTCAACAGTGGACACTATAATCAGAAACTGCCTTTTGCGTTGCTTGTCGTACTGAGGCGAGTTTCGATGGCTATTGTCGCCATTATCAGTTTACGCGCGTGCATGCTCTTCTTCGGAGAGCCGGTTGACGCCGCTCATTACGCGCTGATGACTATCTCGGCTTTGCTCGCGCTTATCCTCTTCCGTGGCAAGACTTCCGACGATGTCCCGATCGGGCACAGCTTCTGGAGCGTGTCGTTGTCTGTGTTCAGCCGTTGGCTACTCTTATTCGCTGCTCTTCTCGCACTCGCTTACGCGACCAAGACTTCGACGCTTTACTCCCGGAAACTACTGTTTACCTGGCTTCTTGTCACCCCGCCGATGCTCCTTCTTACTCGTTTAGCGATCGATCACGCCATTATGCGCATGGTCATCGCGTCGAATCACTCGCGGCGGATCGTCATTGCAGGCGCAAATGAACTCGGCCGCAATCTTGCGGAGAAATTGAAAAATTTCCCTCAATACGGCATGGCCATTGACGGCTTTTTCGACGATCGCAGCGCGGAGCGGCTCGGAAGTGATTCTTCCATACGAATTATTGGGAAATTGCCGGAGTTGCCGGATTATGTGCGCAAAAACAACATCGACCTGATCTTTATCGTCTTGCCGATGCGAAATATTGAAAGGGTAACCGAGATTCTTGACCAGTTGCATGACACGACGGCGTCCATTTACTTCGTCCCGGATGTTTTCGTTTTCGACCTGATTCAGTGTCGCACCGGCGATATCGATGGAATGCCAATCGTCGCACTTTGCGAGACTCCGTTCCATGGCATGCGCGGCATTGTAAAACAGACAAGCGATTACATTATCGCATCGGCGATACTCCTGATTACGAGCCCGTTACTCCTGGCAATTGCTCTCGCGATCAAGCTAACCACACCGGGCAACGTGATATTCAAGCAGCGACGATACGGGCTTGATGGGCATGAAATCATCGTTTACAAATTTCGTACGATGACGGTATCCGAAGATGCCGACTCTGTTCGTCAGGCGACCAAGGGTGATAGTCGGATAACGAAGGTAGGGGCCATCCTACGAAGATACTCGCTGGATGAGTTGCCGCAGTTCATCAATGTTTTGCAGGGACGAATGAGCGTTGTTGGCCCTCGCCCGCATGCTGTTGCCCATAACGAGGAATACAGACCGCTGATCAAAGGCTACATGGTTCGCCACAAAGTGAATCCGGGTATCACCGGGCTCGCGCAGGTTCAGGGGTTTCGTGGCGAGACCAAATCTGTTGAAGACATGAAAAACCGTGTCGACTGTGATCTGGAGTACCTTCGAAACTGGACGCTTGCGCTCGACCTTAAAATCATTGCCCGAACTGTGAACATCATGTTCTCAGACAAGATGGCGTACTGACTAAACGGCCTGTTCACTGGTCAACGGCAGATTGAGAGTAAAAGCCGTGCCGTCACCGGGTGTTGAACTGACCACCAGTTGTCCGCCCAACTCACGTACGTATTCGCGTGCCTGGTACGCACCGATGCCCATGCTCTGGCTGCCCTTGGTGCTGTCGAACGGCCGAAAAAGTCGTTCACGAATGAAGTCCGGTGTCATGCCGCAACCGGAGTCGCTGATCCGGACTGTAATGACGGTTCCAGATACATTGGTATCGACTTTTATTTTGCCATCGTCTCCGGTTGCGTCCTGCGCGTTGCGAAACAAGTGCTCGAAGACTGTCGTCAGTCGTTCTTTATCCGCCTCGACAATTGATTCGGTTGCAGCTGTCTTGAATTGTGGTGTTGGCAGGCGCGGCTCGATTCTCCTGATAGCATCGCGAATGGCTTCG
>JABIUH010000247.1 GCA_018701055.1 Woeseia sp.
ACCTCGGTGGTACCAACAATAATGAATGCAGGCTTTCGCAATAACGTTATCCCTTCGGAAGCGACTGCCGTTCTCGATATACGCATGCTGCCGGATGAGGATGTCGATGCCTTTTATCAGATGCTTGCGGATGTCATCGATGACTCTCGCGTAGAGATTGTGCCGGAACCAGTCTACCGTCCCGCGGCGGGGCCCTCTCCGATCGATAGTGAGATGTTTCAAAGCCTGGAGAAGGTTGCGAAACGGATGTACCCGGAGACGACAGTTTTACCAATCATGTCAACAAGTGCCAGCGACATGGCAATGGTTCGTGCAAAAGGCATGGCCGCTTATGGCATCGGACCGGTGTCAACCAAGGAAGATTTAAGCGGTGGTCGTGGCCTGCACGGTGACGATGAACGAATTGCCGAGGAATCAATGCAACAATTCGTGCAGTTTCTCTGGTACACGATCATCGACATCGCGGGCGCGAAATAAAAGACCACCGGACATAGTATGTCAGCAGACGTTTATGCTAAACGCAGGCTGATCAGTTCCGACGTTAACAAACAAGTACCTGACGCGGAAGAATGGGAGCCTGAGTAACGATGAAATCACAAGATCCGAACACATCCGCTGATATCTTCTCAACGCGAAGAGACTTTCTGAAAATATCTAGCGCCGCCCTGGCTGCTGGTTTGGCAACTATGGAAGCGTTGACTGCCAATGCTCAGGAAGCAACCTCTCTAGCGAAGCAGTGCAATTTTTCTGCATTGCCGCCCGGCTTTGTTTATCTGAATAGTGGCACCGAAGGATCAATGCCTGAATGCGTACTTGCTACTTTGCAGGATAGCCTGAAGAAATGGGCAAGTGACCCCACCACGTCTTACGAAACTGACCCGGCGCTCGGCAAACACCAGGAATTGAACCGCGAGAAAGTCGCAGCATTCCTGGGCACAGGCAGGAACAACATATGCCTGACAGACAACACCACGATGGGCCTGAGCATGACGCTAATGGGGCTGAATTTTCGTCCCGACGACAAAGTGGTTACAACCAATCATGAACACAATGCCATAAAATCTCCACTGCAGATCCTGCAGGAAAGAATTGGTATTCAGGTAGAAACGCAAGTCTTTCCTGCGTCTGAAACACTCAGCGGGATGGACTCCAACGAACTTCTCGATACGTTGTTTCCAAACTCGCCAAACTTAAGGGGAGCGAGGGCGCTGTGCGTGTCGCACGTCTATCCCTCAACCGGAGTACGTCTGCCGCTTGCAGCACTGCGAGAGAAAGCCGATGAACTGGAAATCGATTACCTGATAGTCGACGGAGCTCAGGCGATGGGTATGATCGACCTGACCAGTGGCGCGGACAATATAGAAAATTGTGATTTTTATGCCTGCCCAGGTCACAAATGGCTGAACGGTCCGCCGAGCACCGGCGTGCTTTACGTCCGCAACGAAAACCTACGTCCACCGGAATTTTATCCTACGATCTCACAACGGATGGGCATGTACGCGAACTGTGACAGTCAATCAGACACCTGCTTCCCGATCGCGGAGGCGCTTCAGGTGAGAGGTTGCAGCAACACTCCCGGTTTTGCAGCGATGATCAGCGCAATGAAATTTGCAAAAGATGTGGGAGGTTCGGCGCAGATTGAAAAGCACATTCTGACGCTATCACGCGAAGTCAAAGACAGCATTTTGTCCCGGGCGCCACGCAGCATCGTCTCACCGCATTCAGATAGTGATTTGGCGTCAGGGCTGACAGTCTTCTTTCCCTTCAAATGGGACCGGCCAGAGACCACATTTCGAGATCAGAAAACCGCTAACCAGGTGGTCAGGGAATTATTGGATAGAAATATCCAGGTTCGGTCGATCGGCTTCGCGGATGCCGGCTCTTCAGGCGAGTCGTCTGAAGCGTCATACGCCGTAAGGGTATCGACCGGCTATTTCAATACAACCAGCCAAATTAAATTACTCAATGATGCGTTGGAGGCAGTCTTGACGCGAATCGGCTGAAGAGGCAAGGGCCGATTTAGTTGCCTACCAAGTCATCAATTAGCAACGCAAAATATTGGGGTCAGAGTAAAAATTATGTAGTTCGTCGCACAGATCTTGGCCGGCTAATTGTTACGCTGACCCCAATGTTGGTTCTCCGATCCGTGATGTTGTCTGCACCAAGCTCAATTGCCTTCGCGTATTTTTATTCCTTCGACGGCGCCGACTACCATACGATTTACGGCTTGTAATGTGGTGTCGCCCGGATCATTTGCCGGGATAGACGCAAAACCGATGGCAGCTGCTTTTGGGTATTTGGCGAATATTTCTTTGAACATTGCTGCGAGCTCACGACTGGTCGGACCGTTTTCTGTTGGATAGTTGTGAAACGGCACTTCTTTGGCATCGAGAATGTCGAGATCTATATGGACGTAAATTTTGTCTGATACGGCACTAAGCGCGTCCATCTGATCATAAAAATTTTGCGTAATACCGCGAATATCGTCGACGCTGATATTGTCAATCCGGCTTACGTCCAGCAAATGTTGCTCCATTGGATCGACGTCGCGCAGGCCTGCAGTAACGATGTGACTGGAGGGAAGAGCCGG
>JABIUH010000354.1 GCA_018701055.1 Woeseia sp.
CACCGGCGTGGCAAATATGTGGGGCAATTCCGTGAACGCATTTGAACGAAACTCACCGCTCTCAACGCCTTTCTTGACGACAGTTCGAATCGCGCCTATTCCCTTTGACGCGACATTTTCCCAGTACCAGGTGACAAGATCCGGATGTTTCGGTCCTTCCGCAACGAGGAGTCGAACGAGAAATCTTGCAGGGGAGTTAGGAACCGATTTTGCGAATTTCAGTAGCGGGCCGCGAATGAATTCTTCAGCCCCTAAATCTGTGTTCTCGACGGTGTCGGTCAGATTTTCGATCATCGGAAAAATGAAGCTTCTGACCACTGCCTTGAATAGGTCTTCTTTTGTTTTGAAATAAAGGTAGAGAAGGCCTTTGCTCACGCCCGCGCGTTTGGCGACGTCGGCGACCTTGGTTGCAGCAAATCCCTTCTCGGCGAAAGTGTGCATAGCCGCCGCGGTAATTTCTGCTGGTCGGTCTTCTTTGCGTCGCTGGTTACGCGGGTTTGCCATGATAGCTTCAGTTACTGACCGGTGAGTCAGTAATATATCTAATGACCCATCGGTCAGCAAGCTAAATTTTGACTGGTTTTGGCGGTGCCCTCGAGCCCGTTGGCTTAGGCTTGCAGGGATTCAGGCAGGCGTTGAAAATGATACGCTTCGCGCTATGTTTACCTATATAGATCCTACCGTCAGGAAACGCCTGATCGAGCAAGGCAAGCTCGTCCGCATCGATTCAGACGGCCAACTGACGCCAGCCGAAACGGCGCCAGAACCCGGCGCAAGGGCGATTAGCATTCTGGGCCCCATTCCGTTGCCACTGGCGCGAGGCGAGCATGAATATGCAGTGGATTGGTATGCGAGTGTTCGCCATACCGAACTCAGCAAAGCGCAAGAACTTGCCGATGATTTACGCGAACGTGATGGTCAGCAGACATTCGCAATTCTGGCGGATTCAATGGCCGTGAATAGTGTGTTATTGATGGGCGATCCGCTTACCTGGAAAAACCCATTGGTTCGAGTTCATTCCAGTTGCCTGACCGGTGATGTATTCGGTTCAGAGCGTTGCGAATGTGGACCTCAATTGGACGCGGCCTTGCAACGCATTGGCGAGGACGAAGCCGGTGGCATGGTGATTTATATGTCCGGTCACGAGGGTCGCGGCATAGGCTTGTGGGCGAAAGCCGCCACCTATTTATTGCAGGATGCCGGTGAAGACACTTATCAGGCGAACACTACTCTGGGTTTGCCGGAAGACTCACGCGACTTTAGCGATGCGGCTTCAATCTTGAAGTATTTTGTCGCGGGGAAACCGTTTCGCCTATTGACGAACAATCCAAAGAAAGTCACGGATCTCGAAGCAATGGGTGTTGAAAATATTTCTCGCGAGAAGCATGTGTGCGGCGTAGGTAACGCAAACCGACGCTATCTTGAAGCGAAGCGCGACCGAGGTCATCGATTGGACAAGCATGATCTCCATCTCGGTGATTAGCCTGATATTGAGCTTACCGGCCAGCAGGCTGTCGACATCAGTGTGTATCGAAGTACTTTCGCAGAGGCAAAGCATTGCCGATTTTTAGCAATTGAATTCAATGGTGAGTCTGGCCTTTGAATCAGAGTGTGTATCGCAGACCCACAGCCAACTCCTTTCGACTGTCACGATTCGAGACCTAAGGTTTCTACCCCAGCGGTGGATAAACTGCATCCAAGAAAACATACTCAATCGAGTCACGCTGGCATTCGGCATTGCGGTGCCCGATGTGTAGCTAATGAGTGAGATCATTTTGTAACGAGCGAGGCCGTCGCTTGGATTCGTCGATTAGACTGCAGTCTGAGTGACCGCTTTACCACCGGAAGCAGTCGTTGGGGTAAACCGACCGTAATAGTTTGCTTGTGACTCGAAGCGGACGTCGAGACTGAATGATGCACGAGGCTAATTTTAGGTGTACTTGCCGTTTACGAGTTCCGCAAACTCAGGCTTGTATCTTGATCTGAGCTCAAGCCACCATTCCTTGGGGAGACCATCCGTCACATAGTCAGACAGATACTTTTCCCAGTCATGCCAATCGATGCGGGATAGGGATCCGCTTTTGTACTGGGTCCATGCGATTTCCAATAAGGCAAGATATCGTTCCTGTAAGGCCACATACTGAATTTTTCGATGTCCGTCAGAGCTTCCTTCTGTTTCATTTTGAAGACCATGGTCGCCAATCCAATGTCTCGAGACAGGTCAGCCGTAATCTGGGCATCAAGTTGATACAAGAAGTTTGAATTGGTTGTTTCCATTTCGCCCGTATTCCGTTTGATGCTATACCCAACGAAGATCAGAGAGATAACAACGGTGACGGTGCCAACTATCTCAGCTAGCGCAGCTCAGCCTGACAGATCAATCGTGTTTATCTGAACTCCTTTTTAGCTCCAAGACGCCCAGCGCATATATCGGGTGAATCTTCCCGGCTACCCCGTTCGTCTGCTACTGGCCGAGGCTATGTTAAAACCTAACATTACGTCTTTGCGAGGGGGCGGAGCCGACGAAGCGATCCAGCTAGTTCAATGATTTATGGATTGCTTCGCTGCATTCGCAAAGACGAATCTAGAGTATTCACACCGCCACGGTCGAAAGCAGCCACTGTTGGTGCTGAGTGGCGAGTGGGCGGTCTTCCCCAGAAGCAGCCACTTAGATGCTAGTTTCTGGATTGAAATAAAATGCTGCTTTTTACCAAAAGCAGACAATCACTTTTCCCACATTTGACCATTGTTGAAGCTCTTGTAGAGATGGACTGAAGGTTGCCAGTTGAGGTTATTGTCAGAGCTCAGGCGTCGCAATGTATTCCGCATGGCGATGTTATATGCCGTCGCTGCTTGGTTGATTTTGCAGGTGGCAGACGTACTGATCGACCTCGCCAACCTGCCGGATTGGATCGGCACATCCACTCTTTGGCTGCTCGCCATTGGTTTCCCGGTCGCTCTCTTCTCTTCTTGTTTTTTGAGATTACGCCACAGGGGATCGTTCTTGAGAAAGATGTTGAACGGGACGAATCGATAACTCATGTTACCGGTCGACGGTTGGAATTCATCGTCATTTCGTTGTTATGTGCTGCCGTCATTTTGTTTGCCTACGAAAAGTGGTGGATATCTGGGTCGCCGGTTCATTCCATTGCAGTGTTGCCCTTTGTCAACATGAGTGATGATCCTGGAAATGAGTATTTCTCTGATGGTCTCTCGGAGGAGTTGCTCAATCTTCTGGCCAAGATTTCAGAGATTAAGGTAATTTCGCGATCCTCAGCGTTTTCCTTCAAGGGCAAGGATTTTTCTATTCCTACGGTGGCGGCGGAATTGAACGTGGCTCATGTGTTGGAGGGATCTGTCAGGAAGACTGGAAACCGGGTACGTATCAGCGCACAACTGATTGAAGCACACTCCGATACGCATCTGTGGTCGGAGACATACGACCGTACGCTAAGTGACATCTTCGCTATCCAAGACGAAATTGCTGCGAAGGTCGTAGATCAATTGAAAATATCGCTGCTTGGCGAGTTGCCAAAGCAGCAGGAGGCAGATCCAGACGCGTATGCGTTCTACCTTCAGGTAAATCATCTGAATGAGGCCTCGACGGCTGAAAGCCTCGGAGAAGCGATTACGCTATTTGAAAAAGTTCTCGCAATTGATCCGAATTATGTTGCCGCCTGGCTTGGCATGGGTCGGAGTTTTGAACGGATGGGAACGATTCGTGTATTGAGCCAGGCCGAAGCCCGAAAAAAGAGCAAGCAGGCTAATGAACGCGCACTGGAAATTGATCCGCATTCAGCTGGAGCGATGAAAGGACTAGCGTGGCGCTTATTTCAGTACGACGGCAATTTACAGGATGCCGCCCATTATTTTGAGAAAGCGCTACTGCAAGATCCAACCAACACCGTATTCATTGGAGACATATCCATTTTCTTGAGTTCTTTGGGCAGGTTGGAGGACGCAATCCGATTTGGCGAGTACCAAGTTTCCAGAGATCCAGCGAGCGCCGTCGCTCATAATAATCTTGGTGGACGATATAAATACGCGGGAAATTTTAGTGCAGCGGAAAAAGCGTATTCTACAGCGAGACGACTTAGCCCAACTCTTGTTGGTGTAAATTATGAGATCGGATCAATTCTTCTTTCGGAGGGAAAGTTTGCGTTGGCTAGAACGATGTTTGAAAGCGAGACCCTTTCAGCATTTAGTCGAATAGGCTTGTCAATGTCCTACTATGCTCAGGGCGAGCATGATAAATCCCTTGAGTTACTGAAGGATTTGATTAGCAATTACGGGGATAAAATTCCTTATTATATCGGCTTGATTATGGCTTTTCAGGGTGACATCGATCGAGCATTCGAATGGTTGGATACAGCGCGAGCAGCGGAAGATAGTGCATTATCAAATACTGCTAATGAGCCTTTACTAGAGAATTTACATTCGGACCCGCGCTGGCTGCCGTTTCTCGAATCAATTGGTAGAGCGCCGGAGCAACTTAACGCGATCCAATTCTCAGTGTCATTACCCAAATAGTTTCGATCTGGGCTAAAACAGTGCATTTGTAGCGGCCCAATGCGGCTTGGGAGTTGACCAGCTTGGAACGTCCGCTATTGGCAAAAGGAGATATTAGAAAATAGCTTGTCGGCGAAACGAAAACTAGTGTTTTTGCGGAGATTTGGTGAGCATATTTTGGACGTAGCGCCATCGATATTACTACTCGAAATGGCTGGAATACCTGTCGCTGTTTCGACAAAACAGATCAACGAGATCTTTTATCTATAATTGCAGATTAGAAAAATGCTGGGGTGACTGTAGCGTTATCACTAATTCGTACAGTTACAAGGCGTCGTTAAATACCCACTATTTAGTTAATTTTAATTCCACTCATCGAACCGCGACTACTCCGGCATTGGTCGAAGATTCGGCGCATCGAACTGATTTGCGTACGCGTGTATGGCAGGCGTGCCGCCAAGGTGCATAAGCAGTATCTTGCTGTCAGGTCGAAATCGACCGGCTTTCGCAAGCGTTAGCAATCCGTTCAGCGCTTTACCTTCATACACCGGGTCGGCAACGATGCCCTCTTTGCTTGCCAGCAGTCGAATTGCATCCAGGGTGGCAGTATCGGCCTTCCCGTACACGCTTTGATCGGCGGCCATTATTTCGACGTCTTGCGATGATATTCGATCCTCGAATTCGAGCTCGGCGAGCGCGGCGTTAGCCAGATCCAAAACGCGCTGACTTTTAATTTCAGTCTCGTCATCATCGGCAACACCGATAATCTCGTTATCTACACCAAGGTGCGCAAAACCGGCGACGAGTCCGGCCTGCGTACTGCCACTACCGGTGCAATGCACAACATAGTCAAATCGAACGTCCTGCTGAGCACTTTGCTGAACGATTTCTGCTGCACAATTCATGTAGCCAAAGCTCCCTAAGCGGTGTTCTGATGCGCCGGCAGGAATCAAATATGGCTTGTGTCCGGCGTGTTTCAGCGTGTTTTGAAAATCTAAAAGCGGACTTTGATCCTCAATCGGTCGTGACGTCTCGTCGATATACAAATCGGGACCCATCAAACTGCTGAGTAAAATATTTCCACTGCGACGATAGTTTGGCCCAGCATCTTCTGTCCAGGCGAAGTGCAATAAGGCACATTTCAGATTCGCTTTGGCGGCCGCCGCTGCAGTTTGCCGGGTATGATTCGATTGAATTGCACCCGCCGTGATTAGCATATCGGCGCCAGAGCGAATGGCGTCGCCGACTAAGAATTCCAGTTTGCGGGTTTTGTTGCCGCCACCTTCAAGCCCGGTTAAATCATCGCGCTTGACCCACAACTCTGGGCCGCCTAATTGCTGGCCGAAATTCTCGAGGCGATGAATCGGGGTTGGTAGTTGTGCCAGAGAAAATCGTGGTTGCAGTGATAGCTTATTCCGCAGTGCATCGATTGATCTACTTTGAGTCATGCGCAAATCCTGTTCATACCGCCGGAGACATCTTTTCGACATTTTAGTACGGTGTGGGAGCGGCTTCCAGCCGCTATCAAATAAGATGAGGAATGGCGGTTGGAAGCCGTTCCTACGGGAAATTGCAGTCGGAATATCGCGCAGGCCACGGATGGCCGAGAGCGACCCTGCCGCGAACAAGCCACGTATAATCGTAACCAACAGCTTGTGCCTGTCGATATGCCTGTTTCAGGAATGAGCGTCGTGTCAGCCGACTACCGCCGGTCAGTGATCGCAAATTATTCGCATTCAAGAAATCCCTCTGCGGGAGGATCCTGCGTGACCGGTGTCGGTTTACGAGCTGTCGTCAAGTCGACCGGAAAAGCAGTGATGCGATTGGCGCGATGCTTGCCACGAGGACCGGTGAGTCAGTAGGCAATTAGCACGACCTCTGAAGGCTCTAACTCGCAATCCGTATCGGTAACAAGTGATGAGCAGCCAGCGACGGACTGCTGTCGGATGCGAACCCCAACATTGCATGAATACTGACAGGTAATTATTGGCGCCACAGACGCAGGTTTTTTGGTGTCTTCGCGGTGTTGGTTCGGTACGGATTGATGTCAAGGCCGCCGCGTCGATTGAAGCGTGCATAGACTGTCAGGTCCTCCGGGTTACAGTGCTTTTGAATGTCCAGGAATATTCGTTCGACACAAGCCTCATGAAAATCGCTGTGTTGACGGTAGGAAACGATGTATTGAAGCAATGTCGTCGCGCGAATTTTTGGACCAACATATTCGATCATGATGCTGCCCATGTCGGGTTGATTCGTGACCGGGCAGTTACTGCGCAAGAGGTGCGAGTAAAGAGTTTCGCTAACCAGCCGATCGTCGTCACTCCGTAATACTCTTGCATCAACTTCGTTGCTGACACTTTCCATCTCATGTTCATCAATACACTGCCCTTGAAAATCGACTATTGGATGAGCTGTTGTGTCACGGTGAATTGTCACGTCGACGTTTGCGGTGGCTATTGCTGATAAATCGATAGCAATTTTTTCGCTGATGTCAGCTGCCGAGGCAAAGCGCGTCATTGAAAATGAGTTCAGGTAAAGCTTCAGGGACTTTGATTCGATGATGTTGTCGGAGCTTGAGTCCACCACAAATGTGGCCGTCGCGACTTGCGGTTTGCCACTGAGGTCGAGCCAGGTCAGCTCCCAGGCATTCCAGATGTCACTGCCTTGGAAGGGCAGATCGCCGGAGAGGCCCAGCGGCCTGCGCGCCTCTTTACGAGGAACCGCGAAGAGCAGCTCGGGTGCATAGGTCTCGGTATATTCGGTCGGTTTTCCTAGTGGATTTTCGTCCATTTTGTTGCCAATCACCTGTCGAGTACTAGCGCCGTAGTGTAATATATCGGGCCGTTTTTGGTCGGTCCAATCCTGTGTTAAAACTCCTTACAAATGCCCATATCTTCGTACCCGAAGACCTGGGTCTTCAGCATGTTCTGGTCGGTGGCGGCAGGATTCTTGGCATCAGCGACGACAAGGCTATGCTTGCGGCGGCGGGCGCGATCGAGATAGATCTTGGGGGCTGCCGGATTATTCCGGGATTCATTGACGGTCATGCGCATGTGACCGGCGGTGGCGGGGAAGCGGGTTTCAGCACTCGGGTACCCCCTGTTCCATTAGGTAGCTTCACGACGGCTGGCGTTACGAGTGTGGTTGGCGTGCTGGGAACGGACGACACTACACGAGACACCAGGGCCTTATTGGCGCAAACGCGTGCCCTTAGGGAAGAGGGATTGGGTGCCTGGTGCCATACTGGCGGCTATCACGTGCCGCCCGTGACCTTCACCGGGAGCGTCCGCGATGACATCGTTTTTCTTGATCCGGTGATTGGCGTCGGCGAGCTCGCCATTAGCGATCATCGTTCGAGTCAGCCAACATTGAACGAGCTTCTGCGTATTGCGAGCGATGCGCATGTCGCCGGTATGATTGCGGGCAAAGCAGGCATTCTTCATTTACACCTCGGGGACGGTGAGCGCGGTATGGATCTCATCCGCCGTGCGCTCGATGAAAGTGAACTGCCTGCACGTGTATTCAATCCGACGCACGTCAATCGGCGCAAAGGCTTATTCGATGAGGCCCTTGAACTTGCTCGCCGTGGCTGCACGATCGATATCACCGCGTTTCCAGTCGCTGAAGATGAGGATGCCTGGGCGGCTGATGTTGCGCTTGCCAAATACATTGACGCAGGGTTACCGGCCGACAAAGTGACCGTCAGCTCAGATGGCGGGGGTTGCCTGCCAGTATTCAATGATCAAGGCGAGATGCTGCAAATGGATATTGGGCGTCCGTCCAGCCTTATAGAAACGCTACAGCAGCTTTTGAGCAATGGTCGTTCGCTCCAAAGCGTCTTGCCCGCATTTACGAGCAACGTCGCAGATCTTTTGCGTTTTGCTGATCGCGGACGTATTCGCAATGCAGCAGTTGCTGACCTAATCGTTCTTGATGCAGACGATAGAATTCGTAATGTAATGGTCGGAGGTAGTTGGCACGTGAGCGATGGCGAACAGAAAATATTCGGGCAGTTCGAATCAAGAAAGGGTGAATTATGAGTCCGGCAGACGCTGTTAGTGACGCGAATCGCGGCTACATTATTCCAATTGGTGGCGCGGAAGAGAAGCTTAATAATCCGGAGATCCTGGATCGCTTTATCGACGTCTGTGGTGGGCGATCAGCGCGTGTTGCGATAATTCCAACCGCATCCGAACTGGAAGACACCGGTAGAAACTACGAAAAACTGTTTCGAAAAATTGGTGTGAAACATGCCAAAGTGTTGAACATTATCACGCGTGAAGATTGTCAGAATGCTCGGCATACTGCGTACATCGAACGATCAGATGGCGTCTTCATGACGGGTGGCAATCAGCTTAGATTATCGACGACGCTCGGTGGTACACCCGTGGCGCAGGCCATTCGACGCTGCAATGCGGCAGGAATGCACGTCGCTGGGACCTCTGCTGGTGCCGCCTTTATGCCAGAGCACATGATCGCCGGCGGCAGGGAAGGGAGTACGCCAAGCCCTGATATGGTAACGCTTGCACCGGGTCTTGGACTCACCAATAATTTCATCATTGACCAACATTTTCGGCAGCGAGATCGCCTCGGGCGATTGCTGACTGCGCTCGCTTACAATCCGTTTGCTCTCGGTATCGGTTTGGATGAGGACACAGCGGCGTTTATCCGGCCGGGAGATGATCTTGAAGTTGTCGGGAGCGGCGGAATCACGATAATAGATCCGACAGATCTCACGTATTCATCAATGGATCGTGCTCGACGTGGCGAAACGGTCAGTCTGGTAAACGTAAAGCTCCATATTTTGATCTCTGGCGGCCGATTTGAAATAAAATCAAGACAGGCAATTACAGAAAAGCCATAGCCGTAGAATAAAATTAAAAAAGAGGCGAGCGCATGAAAATTCTCAGCACGAATGTCTATGTTGGCCCGAATGTCTACGCACATTTTCCGGTTATTCGTCACGTGCTCGATCTCGGCGTGCTGGAAGAATGGCCGACCGGTCGCCTTGGCGACGCCTTCATTGCGCCATTGTTGGAATTTCTCCCCGGTTTGCACGAACACGGCTGTTCTTATAAAGAAACCGGTGGATTTGTCAGGCGTCTGCGTGAAGATGAGGGCACATGGCTTGGGCATGTCATGGAACACATTGCGATCGAATTACAAAACGTGGCGGGGTCGCCCGTTACTTTTGGACGTACGCGATCAATTGATGGGGAGACTGGACACTACAACATGGTGTTTCAGTACCTTGACGCCGAAGTGGGCCGCGAAGCGGGGCGCTTGGCGCTGGATCTTATTCATAGCCTGTTGCCAGATGAAGTGCGCCCTGATGACGCACCGGCTGCAGATTGGGATTTTGTAGAAGAGCGAGATGGCTTTATCCGCTATGCGCAGCGACGCGCTTTTGGCCCGAGCACGGCATCGCTGGTCAAAGCCGCAGAAGAGCGGGACATTCCGTGGATTCGCCTCAACCGGCAAAGTCTGGTTCAGTTTGGTCACGGTCGTTATCAGCAGCGTATTCAGGCGACGACAACTGGCCGGACGAGCAATATTGGCGTCGAGCTTGCGTCAGACAAAGAAGAGACCAACAGCATTTTGCGCGACCTTGGCTTGCCAGTGCCAAAACAGCGCATGATCCGCAATTCTCGGGATGCTAAGCGAGCCGCAGAACGCATCGGTTTCCCTGTCGTGTTGAAACCGCTGGCGGGCAATCATGGCCGTGGCGTTTCGATCAATCTTAAAACGCCAGAAGAAGTGGAAGTTGCTTTTGAGAAGGCGCGTGAGCACGGTCGAAATGTGATTGTTGAGAGCTTCATTGAAGGATTCGATCACCGTTTATTAGTAATCAATGGCAAATTAGTTGCAGCGGCGAAACGTATGCCGGGTCATGTTGTGGGTGACGGCAAAAGCACCATCGCCGAATTGGTTGATGTGGTTAATTCGGATCCGCGCCGCGGTGTTGGGCATGAGAAAGTGCTGACGCGGCTGGAGTTTGATGATCAGGCAGAACGCCTGTTGAAAAAACTGGGCTACTCGGCAGATACCGTTGCAGAGAAAGATGAAGTCGTATTTCTAAGGTCGACCGCGAACTTGTCGACCGGTGGCACCGCGATTGATGTGACTGATGTGATACATCCAGACAATCGTGAGATGGCAGAACGTTCGATCAAAGCCATTGGGCTTGATATTGGTGGTGTTGATTTTCTGACGCAGGATATTACCGAGTCGTATCGCGAGACGGGTGGTGGAATCTGTGAAGTAAATGCAGGGCCGGGATTTCGCATGCACGTTGCACCGAGTGAAGGCACTCCGAGAGATGTTGCAGGGCCGGTCATCGATATGTTGTTCCCGCCGGAGACGCCACGCCGCATACCGATTGCTGCCATTACCGGCACTAATGGGAAAACAACGACGTCCAGAATGCTGGCGCATATTCTCAAAATGTCGGGCAAGACTGTCGGACTCACGTCGACCGACGGCGTGTACATCGATGGCCAATTGAGCGTTCCTGGCGATATGACGGGACCTGTATCTGCGAAGATGATTTTGCGCGATCCCTCAGTTGACGCAGCCGTATTGGAAACCGCACGTGGCGGTCTGTTGCGTGGCGGCATGGGTTATCAAAATTGTAACGTCGCCGCGTGTCTTAACGTCTCGTCCGATCATTTGGGTTTACACGGCATCAATACGCTGGAGCAGTTGGCGGAAATTAAACGTGTGCCAATCGAAGTGGCGACTGACGCGGCGGTCCTGAATGCTGACGATGTGCTCTGTTTACAAATGGCGGACTACACGGATGCAGCGACGCTTTGTTACGTGACGATGAATCCAGGACATCCGCTCGTGAAAAAACACATTCGCGCTGGCGGCATGGCGTTTGTCCTCGAAGAGGGCATGAACGGACACATGATTACGATCTACGACAACGAAGGGAATACCCAACTTCTGTGGACGCACTTGATCCCGGCGACCATCGAGGGGCGTGCCATGCACAACGTGCAGAACGCCATGTTTGCCGCGGCGCTCGCCTACAACATGAAAATCGGGCTTGAAGACATTCGACATGGGTTACGCACGTTCGACTCGACCTTTTTCCAGGTGCCGGGCCGGATGAATATTTATGACGAGCATCCGTTCAAAGTCATTCTTGACTACGCGCACAACCCTGCGGCCGTGAGCGCCATGTGCAATCTGGTGGATCGTTTCGAGCCGGAAGGACAACGTATTGTCGTGTTGGCTGCGCCAGGCGACAGACGCGACGAAGATATTCGGGATATTGCCGAGGTAGCTGCCGGGCATTTCGATCATTACATTTGTCGTTGCGATGACAACCGTCGTGGGCGCGGTAAAGATGAAGTCGCCGTAATGTTGAAAAACAAATTGCTGGAGTGCGGCGTATCTTCTGACAGAATTGACGTCATTCCGGATGAGCAGGAAGCCATCAGTAAATCATTGGAGATGGCAGCGAGTGGCGATTTGATTCTCATTTTGGCTGACAGCATCAAACGAAGTTGGAAGCAGATTATCTATTTTAATTCTGAAGCCAAAGGAGAAGACAACGCGATGCGCAACACGGTCGTACTCGATCTTCCCAAGGGCGAAGGTTTTACGTTTGATAGTGATGTAGAGATCATCAGTGATGAGCGGGGCGTTAGAATTGCTCGGGAAGAAGGCGACTAGGCGCGCGCTCGGATCGTAAAGTGAAGTTTCTCGACGCAAGACGCTTGACCGGCCCTAACGTACTCTGGAATAAGTCAGGTGCGGTCTTCGATATTGCGTGCACGACTGAAGAAGCGGATCAGTTGCTACCGTTTTGCGAGACGCAAATCCGGCGCATGCTAAACGCAGTCGGCTGGAGCGATGAGACCATCTGCCATCTCCGGCTTTCCGGGGGAGTGAGCGTTGCATTTTCAGCTCCCATCGATGCTCTATACGCAGCCTCTGCGATAAACGAATGGGTTTGGTCTTGTTGTGAAGCGGAATTCGGCGACGGTGAGCGCTGTGATTTTGAAGCAAAGGCGCAGGAGTTTCGCGACGCTATCGCCACGGAAATCAATCCAACATTATTAGCGCTCAACGTTGCAGCTTTCGAACATGGTGTTGGATTTTTGTGGGACGACGACGAGGTATCTGTTGGCCACGGGAGCAACAGCGAGATTTGGCCGTTTCGAGAATTGCCCGACGCTCAAACGCTTGATTGGTCAAAGTATCGAGATGTGCCGGTTGGCATCGTTACCGGAACTAATGGTAAGACCACCACAGTGCGTATTGCGAAGCACCTCCTGCAATCTGTAGGAAGAACGGTCGGATTGAGTTGTACCGACTGGGTGTCGGTGAATGATGAGATCATCGATCGCGATGACTGGTCCGGCCCCGGCGGGGCGAGGATGGCTTTGCGTCAGGATAAAGTTGACGTAGCAATACTGGAAACTGCACGAGGCGGGCTATTGCGCCGCGGCCTCGGCGTTGAACAAGCAGACGTTGCTTTGATCACCAATATTGCGGAAGACCATCTGGGCGACTTTGGCTCGCAGAACGTCACCGAATTGTTAGAGATTAAGTGGGTGATCAGTCACGCTGTTGCCGAGTCGGGAATCCTGATCCTGAATGCCGATGACGAATTGCTGGTTCGAAAGTCCGCCGAGTATTCCGGACGTATTGTCTGGTTTAGTTTGTCCAACGATAATCCAATTGTTGCCGAGCACGTCGCTGCGGGTGGCGTTGCTTTTGTGTATTCGCAAGGCGATCTATTGCGGGTTGCTGGGGTGGATACACAGACCATTTGTAGCGCGAAAGACATTCCAATTACGTTGGAAGCTGCTGCCGAACACAATATTGCCAATGCCCTGGGCGCAGCAGCTTTGTCTGAACAACTTGGGTTATCTCTCGCGTCGATTGCAAACGGTCTTAAGACGATGACACAAGCGTCAAATCCCGGTCGCAGCAACGTGTTTGAGATTGACGGATTTAAAGTACTGTTGGACTTCGCCCACAATCCTGAAGCCATGCAAGCATTGTTTAATATGGCCAAAGCCCTTCCGGCCAAACGTCGCGTTCTTTGTTTTGGTCAGGCGGGTGATCGTACAGACCAACAAATTCGCGAGCTTGCACGTAGTGCATGGTCTATTGGACTGGAAATGGCGATTATTTCAGAACTGGGTAGCTATGCCCGCGGTCGGGGGCCTGGCGAAGTCGTCGGCATCATTCGTGACGAATTGCTCGCCGCCGGTGCGCGTGAGGATCAAATTCAGCACCACCAGGAAGAGCATGAGTCTTTTGCTGCCGCACTGGACTGGGCCGATTCAGGAGACCTGGTCGTTATTCTTGACCTCGGTCGGGTTTCCGATATTCAGGAAACACTTACATCGCGTACACAGTAAGAAGCGGCCCCAACGAGGCCACGTCAAAACTACCTATTCGGCATTGCGAGCGCAGCGAAGCAATCCATAGAATGTTGATTTAACTGGATTGCTTCGTCGGCGACGCCTCCTCGCAATGAGGATATTGCTCCTTTCATTCAGCCTCCAATGGGACGGCCTCTCGTAATCTTCGGCTAAAATCGTGACGCGGTCAGAGTGACATCTGATTGTGCCCAAATCAGGTCAAAGCGTGCCTGAATTTCAGACGCATCTTTACCCTGCGCTTCCATCGCTTGAACCAAGCCGAACAGCGACCAGCCGTTGCGGGGGAAATTCGTGAGATCCTCGCGATACACCACTTCCGCTCCTGCTGGATCGCCTGCCGCTAACATCGCCTTGCCCAGGCTGTGTCGCGTTGGGTAGTACCAGAATGGTGGCTCTGTGTATGGCAGTTCGTCTTGTGTGTCGACGGCGATCTTGTAATAGCCGATAGCCTCATCATGCCGTCCTTCAGCCGTTGCGATTTCGCCCTGAATTAACGCATCGGCAATAGTTAGTAATAGCGTTGCTGGATAGTAGATTGAATCAAGAAACACGACGTCTGTTTCGTCACGCAGCGGGGTAAAGCTCGCGTACTCCGCTCTGGCGGCATCAACGTCGCCTTTCTGTGCAAAGGCTGTCGCACGAACGTAGTGCCAAACCGCATTCGAATACTCCAGATTTTCAGGCGGTTGTGCCTCCGCTAACACTTCGTCCCACAGGCCAAACTGGGTCAGTGCGAGTAGCGGAATCGTGTTGAAAAATTCTACACCAGGAAACTGATCGATCATTTCGATGCGTACGTTCGCGGCAACTTTACGAGCAGCCTCGATAGCGACGGCACTGCGACCCTCCATGCTCGACGACGCCCATAGGAAATGAATGTTGTGCGGGTAGTAAGCGGCGGGATAAAAACCCTGCGCGTTACAGGCAGCGATATAGGCCTCGTCAACCGACGCAGCCATTACATTTACTTTGGATGCGTCTGCGTAACGACCGACCCGCCAGTAAATATGTGAGGGCATATGAACGAGATGACCCGCACCCGGTACGAGACTCACCAGTGTATCGGCGTGCGGCTCGGCACGTTCCGGTTGGGATGAAGCTTCGACTGCGTGAATGTACAAATGTATCGCTAATGGATGCTCGGGCGAACGTGCCAGCACCGTTTCAAGGGCATCCAACACCTCTACCGTCAGCGGTCTCGGGTTCTCGGGATCGA
>JABIUH010000033.1 GCA_018701055.1 Woeseia sp.
CGAGGCGTTTTCGACGCTTGCGATTGGCACCATGGGTGCGGCGTATTTTCTTGGGTTCACACTCGGCTGCCTGAAAGGCGGCCAGTTGGTCAAGAACGTTGGACATGTACGCGTATTTCTTGCGATGACCGCGCTTGGTTCCGCGACACCTCTTCTGCATGGCTTGATCATGCATCCGCTGGCTTGGGGTCTCCTGCGCTTTCTAACTGGCTTTTGTTTTGCCGTGTTGTTTGTCGTTATCGAGAGCTGGCTCAATGAGCGCTCCACGAACGAAGATCGTGGTGTCGTTTTCTCTACGTACGTCATGATTACACTGACGGTGATGGCGGCCGGTCAGATGATGACGCTCCTGTACGATCCGAGTGGCCTTGAGTTGTTCATCATCGCCTCAGTGCTGGTGTCTCTCGGTGCAGTACCGGTCGCATTGTCCAGATCGAAAACACCGGAAATACCCACGGAGACGGACGTTAACCTCCGGCGCCTATTTGAAATTTCTCCGTCTGCCGTCTTCGGGTGTCTGGCTACTGGTTTGGCTAATGGCGCTTTCTGGGCGTTCGCGCCGGTGTTCACTGCTGGATTGTCCGACGACACAACGCTCGCAGCCTGGTTCATGACAGCGACGGTTTTTGGTGGGGCGCTTGCGCAGTGGCCGCTTGGTTTTCTGTCCAACCGAATCGGACGACGCAAGGCAATGTCGATTGCTGCAGGCTGCGGTTCAGTTGTTTCTGCAGGAATCGTGTCCCTTAGCGGCGAGCTTGGTTTTTGGGGAATTAACCTTCTAGGTGCGGCATGGGGCTTTTTTGCGTTTCCACTTTATTCGTTGGCAGTCGCTCACGCGAATGACCATGCCGAGCCGAGTGACTACGTCATGGTGTCGAGCGGCCTGCTCCTGGTATTTGGCAGCGGCGCAATAATGGGTCCGTTTGCTGCATCAGCGATCATGGCCATGACGAGCTCTGCGGGGCTCTATATTCTAAGCGGCGTCGCTCATCTAAGCGTCGCTTTGTACGTTCTCTTCCGTATTTTTCATCGCACAAGCGCGCCAACCGATCAGCACATTACCTTCAGCGATGCACTCGCAACCGCGCACACGGCGTCGCAAGTGTATGAGGAAGAGATTCACTATCAAGCGGACGAAGATACATAGCAATTCGAGGGGACTAAATGGACAGGCACAGTAATAGCGAATTTTGCTGAGTTACTCGACTCGAAGTGTAATACGGCATGACCTTATCCTAGAGGCATGCCCAGACCACGTAAGCAGTTAGTATCCGTTGCTGATACACCGTACTACCACGTCACCTCGCGCTGCGTACGACGCGCCTTTCTCTGCGGTGAAGACAAGTTGACAGGTCGAAGCTACGAGCATCGCCGAGGTTGGATTGAAATTCGTATCCGTATCCTATCCTCGTTATTTAGCATCGATCTTTGCGCCTACGCAGTCATGAGCAATCACTACCATCTGGTAGTGAAACTATCGCCTAGTGATGCAAATCAGTGGACAGATGATGAGGTGCTGGAGCGTTGGTGCAGCCTGCACAAGGGCTCAATACTGATACAACGATATCGGGCGGGCCTTGACCTGGGAACGGCAGAGACGGCCACTGTTCGAGACACGATAGCTGTCTATAGAAGACGACTGGCTGACCTAAGCTGGTTCATGAAATGCCTCAACGAGCCCATTGCTAGAAGAGCGAATGCAGAGGATGACTGTACCGGCCACTTCTGGGAGGCCAGATTTTCGTCACAAGCTCTACGTACTGATGCAGCTCTCTTGACCTGTATGGTTTATGTGGACCTCAATCCTATTCGTGCAGGGAAGGCCAAAATACCGGAATTATCTGATTACACTAGTATCCGAGAACGATTGAAGCCCTCAGAAGACCTCAATGTAGCAATTAAGAAGGTGCTGCGATATTCAGAACTAAAACCATTGAATCAGATGAGTAAGCCCTTATTGCCATTTGCCGATGCATGCCGCTCTTCAATGAGTACGGTACTGCCAATACCCTTCAGTGACTATCTCCAGCTTGTCGATACGACTGGCCGGATTGTGAGAGGGGACAAGCTAGCTGCAATTGGGCGGACCCTCACGCCTATTCTCGAACGATTGACGCTTAGCGAAGATCAATGGGTCCATGCAACGAGCAACTTCGAACAGATGTATCGCAGGCGACAGCGCATCGCGTAGGGAGTTGACTCAATTTCAATCAGGCCTAGGGTCTGAGCGCTCCGTGTGCCCAGCGGTGACGCAATAGGTATTGAAAAGAGCACCTGCGAATACCGGGACAAGCTCCAAACATCAAGTATACGTTCTCGGGTGTTGTTGGATGTTCTTATACTGTGCCTGTCTCTTGCGTTTCCTTCTTGCGTTTCCTTCTTGCGTTTCAAATTTAGTGCTTCGACGGTTACTGCTGGCGTTCGACGCTCGGTGAATGGCCGAAATGTTCCTTGAAGCTCTTACTGAAGTGGGAACTGGATACGAAGCCCGTCAAATTCGATATTTCCACCAAACTCATGCTGGTTTGATGGAGTAATTCTCGAGCGCGCGCTAGTCGAATTTGCAGGTAGTATCGCGACGGCGTGCAGGTTAGGTAACGTTGAAAAAGACGCTGCAATTGTCGACGCGACAAATCGGTGTAAGCGGCAATATCACTTTGGCTAATCGTCTCGCGAACATTCGCCTCCATCAGCTCAACGGCAATGATGAGTTTCGCAGACTGATTGCCCACCACATGTTTTAACGGTACGCGTTGTCTATCCGACGATTGGCGAATGCGGTCATATATGAATTGTTCGGCAACGCCGGCGCTGACGACGGCGCCACATTGGGCGCTAACGAAGTGCAGCATCATGTCAACCGGGGAGGTGCCACCGGAACAGGTGAAGCGATCGCGATCAATTGTGTAAACGCTGCGGCTGACGTGAACTTTCGGAAATGTGTCGGTGAGTGCCCCGATATTCTCCCAATGTACGCTGCAACGATAACCGTCCAACAGGCCTGCGCGCGCGAGTAAAAAACTACCTGTACAGGTGGCGCCTAGGCTTATGCCGGTTTGACTAACTGTCCTTAGCCAGCGTAATACGGCCGGCGTGGAATTTTGTTCCACGTTCCAGCCGCCGCAAACGATCATGATGTCAAGATTGTCGAGCGCTCTAGGGTCGTTAATTCCGCAATCGACATTGATCGATATACCATCACTTGCCGTAACGGGTTGGCCGGTCTCCGACAAGGTTCTCCACGTATAGACTTGTTCCCCGCTAATACGATTGGCCATGCGAAGTGGCTCGATCGCCGACGACATTGAGATCAACGTGAAATCGTTGATCATCAGAAAACCGAATCGAACCGGCGTAGATCGTGTGGAGCCGTTGTTCATAATGCAGCGATGTAATGGTGGTCTCGCCGCAGTATGGGTCTCTGTTTAGCGGAACTCAATGCCTGAGCCGTTCCCGGCCTGCTGTAACCAAAGGGCAAGGTAGTCGGAAAAGCTCCTGCGAACGAGGATATTGTAGGTCAATCCATCGCTGGAGCGGCCGACCACGACGTTGGCTTTCGCAAGGCCGCTTTGTGCGCAATCGCCTGCTTTGAATTCCTCTGGATGGAAGTCGAGCGTGCAGCCTTTTGATAATAGGCGTTGGACACCATCGCCCGTGAGCCTGATTGTCACCATGCCACCGCTCACATCGTTAATTGCCACATACAGTTTGTCGGTGGCAATCCGAAGTTGATTGGCAAGAGAATTTTCGCCGTCAGAAGTGCTGCAAACCATCCATTCATCTGGGCCCAACCAGTATATTGTGTGCTCGCCGACCGACGTGGTATTCGGTTTGTCGGGCAGATTCTGGCCTAGCGTTGCACGAACTTTCTCCATTAAATTCTTGTCATCCGATCTGCCTCGAAAATTTAAGTAGGAGAGATTGCGTAAGACTTCAGCATGAACGTTAATTGACGCAGACGTTTCGATCTCTGCATTTTGCAGAAAAGTTTCCAGGCCGTGGAGACGCAGCAAATTTTTAGACACTCTGCCTATCTCCTTTTGCATCATAGAAAATAGGTGATACGATCTTCATGGGAACGGCGCTGCCATCGGCAAGCGATGCGTAAATAATCTCGTCTTTCCGTTTGTGTCCACCGCTGACCAATGCCATTGCGATCGGATGCCCGAGGCACGCACTGAAATAGCTCGACGTAACGTGGCCGCACATGGGTACAGGTTTCGGCGCGCCGGGGTTATCGAGTAATTGAGTGCCCTCGGGAATGACCGTTTCGTTGTCCTCTGAAAGCAAGCCGACCAATTGCTTACGACCTGCTCGAATGCAGTCCGGTCGTGCCAGCGAGCGTTTGCCGAGAAAGTCTTTATCCTCAGAGAGCAACCAGTTCATGCGTAGGTCAACCGGTGTCACTGAGCCATCTGTATCCTGACCCACGATAACGAAACCTTTTTCGGCGCGCAGAACATGCATCGTCTCGGTGCCATACGGTGTGAGATCAAACTCTGCGCCGGCCGTGACAAGTGTCCGCCACATTTCGGCGGCATAGGCGCTATCGATGTTGATTTCAAACGCTAGCTCGCCACTAAAACTCACGCGGAATATCTGCACGGGGAAACCGCCCAGCACCGTGTCCTGAACACTCATGAATGGAAATGCATCATGAGTAAGATCGGCGTCACAACCAATTTTCTGCAGGACGCTACGACTATTTGGCCCCGCAACTGCGATGGTCGAAAAATGATCTGTCATTGACGTCAAATAAACATCAAGTTCAGGCCATTCGGTTTGTAACCAGGATTCCATCCAGCTCAATACGTTTGCAGCACCGCCTGTCGTTGTGGTCAGGTAAAAATGATCCACGTCCAGGCGCGCCATCACGCCATCGTCCATCAGCATGCCGTCTTCGCCGAGCATGATTCCGTATGCACATCGACCCACCCGCATCTTGCCGATGTTGTGGGTATATAGTCGCTCAAGAAACTTGACGACGTCGGGCCCACGAGCGTCGATCTTGCCAAGCGTTGACGCATCCATCATGCCAACGGACTTGCGTGTCGCAAGACACTCGCGCGCAACAGCTGCGTGTAAGTCTTCATTCGCTTTCGGGAAGTACCATGGTCGCAGCCATTGTCCGACGGGTTCAAACGCTGCGCCTGCGGATACATGTAAATCGTGTATTGCGCTTTTCCGAGTCGGATCAAAAAGCTGACCCACATTTTCACCGGCACCAACGCCGAATGTGACGGGCGTGTATGCCGGACGATACGTTGTTGTGCCAACGGCAGGAATATCTTCGCCGAGGCACTCGGCGAGTACGGCCATGCCATTGATATTACCGAGCTTGCCCTGGTCCGTGCCGAATCCAAGGGCTGTGTAACGTTTTACATGTTCGACATTTTGGTAGCCTTCGCGAACGGCCTGACGTACGTCTGCAACGCTGGTGTCATTTTGGTAGTCGATGAA
>JABIUH010000281.1 GCA_018701055.1 Woeseia sp.
CCGCCACAAGAACCTTCTGCTTCTTTATCACCGCCACAAGAACCTTCTGCTTCTTTATCACCGCCACAAGAACCTTCTGCTTCTTTATCACCGCCACAAGAGCCTTCTGCTTCTTTGTCACCGCCACAAGAACCTTCTGCTTCTTTATCACCGCCACAAGAGCCTTCTGCTTCAGCTTCTTTGTCGCCGCCACATTTGCCTTCGCCACAGCTTCCTTCAGCTTCCTGTGCGCCAAGCAAATATCCTGCGCCGAGCGTGGTTATTGAAAACGGGCTTACGCCAGCGTCAGCATTAGCGGTTGCTGAGAATGCGAACGCACCGGCGATTGCTGCGCCAACTGCGACTGCTACTGGTTTCAATGTTTGCTTTTCAGACATTTCAATCTCCTACCTTCGATTTTAAACGCCCAAGCGGGCATTGATTTGAGTCCGTTAAGCGGACACGTTTGTCCAGTAGCGGGCTAGATGCTCCACTCTACTGAGTTAATAATGCTTTTTTCCAATTCGGTCAGCGGTTCGCCTCGCTCCCCGATGATTGCGATGCTGCCATTGCCCATCGGCAAAATGACACCATTCACGCCTTTGCCGTTCAGCGTTGTTGCTTGGTCGATCATTTCCTCTGGCATCAATAAGAGCGTGATCGGCCCCTTTTCGCCCTGTAACACGAGGTGCGGAATTACCCTGCCATTTATCGTACAACTCTTTGCATAGCTAACCAGACCAATATTTGCATTTATCGTTCCAGACGATCGCCGTATAACTTTAGACAATTGGTCGTTTGATACAGCGACATTCGTTACCGCTAGCGCGCCGGGCTCGTGATCGAGATGCGCGAGAACCTCATCGGCCAGCGATAGACCGCTTGGCGCGTAGTAGTCATCAACTGCCCGAAAGCCAACGAAAACCGCTAGCAATACGGTGGCCGCGACCGCGAGCCAAGCCTGCGTTGTAATCGCACTTTTGCGGCCAAAGGGTAGCTCGACGACATTATCGTACTCGATCTCCGGCAAATCTGGAATTTTGAGATCAGGTGTATCGATGCAAAGAGCCGCCGCAATTCGTATTTCAAACGCCTGCATTTCTTCCGTGAATGCACTACAAGACGCACAGTCAGCAGAATGCTCCGAACCACCCTCAAATGAGGCTGACGGATCTGCTCCTAGTGCTTCTTTGTATGCTTCGCAATTCATCATGTTCCCGGCGGTTGTTATACCGCTGCTTCCTTATCTACCTGATTCTTCAATTTGATCCGCGCCCGGTGCAATCGAGTAAGGACTACGCCCTGCTGTATACCCATCAATTCTGCAATTTCTTTTGTGCTGTGACCCATTAAGACCTGTAACACCAGCGGTTCGCGATAATCATCGTCAAGCTTGAAGATCGCCTCGCGGAGCTCGTGCGTCTCTGAATCATCCGACTCGGCCAACATTGCCGACTGGGCTGGACTCAGATTGTCTATATCAACCGTTTCTAAGCGTTTCCTCTCAAAATACCGCGCATTCTCTCTGCGAACGATCGTCAGCAACCACGGTTTAGCGGCACTATCCTCGCGGAGCGCATCCAGAGACTTCCAAGCCCTAAGCAAGGCCTCCTGGACAACCTCTTCTGCGATGCTCGGATCCCGACATAACCATGCCGCAAACCGATACATATCCGTGTGAAATACGCTTACAACCCTGTCAAAGCGCCTGTGGCGTTCACGACTGGCGTTACTGCTAGTCATACGAGTGGACCCGTTCCCATGTCAATTTATTACTCATAGTGTCTTTTTTGTGATTCAGGCGTGGAAATCAACTCCGAATACAGGGAAAATCAAATGCGTCGTGACATAAGACCTTAATGTGAGTGAGATTTTGGACGTATTGTACCCCTCTGTACGCATGCGGCGCACAAGAAGAAGCGCCGCTCTACGATCCCTGGTCGCCGAATCGGCGCTGGGACCTGCTGATCTGATCTACCCTGTGTTCGTCCTTGCTGGGCAGGGTAAGACCGAGGCGATACCTTCGATGCCAGGAATCGAGCGCAAATCAGCAGATTTGCTGGTCGAAGATGCCCGGGAAGCCGAGTCGCTTGGTATTCCGGCGATCGCACTCTTTCCAGTCGTCGATGTGAACGGAAAAAGCCTTGATGGCGCGGAATGCGCAAATCCCCACGGCCTTGTGCAACAGACCGTTAGATTGCTAAAAGCAGAACTGCCAGGGCTGGCTATCATTACTGATGTCGCGCTCGACCCCTACACCACCCATGGGCAGGACGGGATTATTGACGATGATGGCTATGTCCTTAACGACGAGACGGTTGCAATGCTCGTGCGTCAGGCCACGTCACATGCGGAGGCTGGTGCAGATATCGTCGCTCCGTCCGACATGATGGATGGTCGCATCGGTGCCATTCGCTCCGCGCTGGAAGACAACGGTCACCGAAATACACTAATTCTTGCTTACGCTGCGAAATACGCCTCGTGTTTTTACGGCCCGTTTCGCGATGCCGTTGGTTCCGCCGCAAATCTTGCCGGCGGAGATAAACGTAATTATCAGATGGACCCGGCGAATTCCGACGAAGCACTGCGGGAAGTCGGGCTCGACCTATCGGAAGGTGCTGACTTGGTCATGGTCAAACCCGCCCTTCCTTATCTTGATATTGTTCGACGCGTTCGTGATACATATCAGGTGCCTACTTTTGCCTATCAAGTCAGTGGTGAGTACGCGATGATTAAAGCGGCCAGCGAAAACGGTTGGTTGGATGAAAGAAGCGCAGCGATGGAAGCCTTACTGTCGATTAAGCGAGCGGGCGCGAATGCGATTCTCACCTACTTTGCGTTGCAAGCTGCACGCTGGATGGCGGAACGATAATATGTCGAAGAATGCCGTGGATCGATATGGGGTGATGGGATATCCAGTTTCACACAGCCGCTCACCCATAATTCATCGGTTGTTCGCCGTACAAACCCAGCAAAACTTACAGTACGAATTGTTACAGGTTGCGCCGGAACAGCTCGAAAAGGCGGTACGTCAATTCGGACGCACCGGCGGTAAGGGACTCAATATTACGGTTCCGCACAAAAGCGAAATTGTGCATCTTGTCGAAGAGATGAGTGAGCGTGCGAAGAATGCCGGCGCTGTTAACACTTTGCTTTTCAAAGACGACGAAATATACGGCGACAACACCGACGGTGTTGGGTTGATGCGTGACTTGCAAATCAATCAGAAGCTGGATTTAACGAGTGCAAACATTCTCATTCTTGGTGCCGGCGGCGCGACTCGCGGCATCGTTGCCCCACTTATCGAGGCAGCTCCGGAATCCATCATGATCGCGAACCGCACCTTGTCGAAGGCCAGTGCGCTTGCCAATCACTTCTCAGTCGACGG
>JABIUH010000483.1 GCA_018701055.1 Woeseia sp.
ATTGCTGTCCGCCAATCTCTTGCACGTTTGTGCAAATACCGGACCGAGGCGCGACACCTCGCTCTGCCGACTACCCGGCAACACCGCCAACACTTGTGATCCCAGTAATTCCAACTTCGCACGTGCAGCCGTGATATCGGGTACGAGTGGCGAGCGATCGGCCATCGGATGACCGACAAACTCGGCAGGCACACCATGCTCATCGTAAAACGCCTTCTCAAAAGGAAGCAGACAAAGAACACAATCTGCGGCACGGCCAATTTTTTTAACCCGGCCCTGCCGCCACGCCCACACAGATGGGCTAACGTAGTGCACGGTTCGAATACTGGCTGCGCGTAATTTCGCCTCCAAGCCCAGATTGAAATCCGGCGCATCGATGCCGACAAACGCGTCTGGTCGATTTTTCAGCCAACGACGGTGCAGCATTTTACGAATTTTCAGAAGTCGCGGTATGCGACGCAGCGGTTCTACGAGACCCATCACAGCCAACTCTTCCGCATCAGCCAGCACTTTGCAGCCGGCGGCCTCCATTGCCGGGCCGGCAATGCCTTCAAATTCGATGCTCGAATCTTTTTCTTGTAGGGCACGCATCAAACCGGCGCCGAGTAAATCTCCAGATGTCTCGCCAGCGACCAGCGCTATACGCATTTCAAACAACCATCCTTCGATAACACCTAGCCCGGACTATTCATGAAATAGCCGCGCCCTTGCATGATCAGTAATTGCACAGAGGATGTTCTTTCCTCTGAAATACAGGCGGTATTCCACTCAGTCAGAAAATCCTCTGTGCAATCAATATTCTGCCCAATCATCACGTCCATTCCATGAATAGTCCGGGTTAGCGTATTATGCCGCGTTCTGAATTTCGCAAAGACGCTATGAACAGCTCAAGCTCAGGTTGTTCCGGGGCAAGCGCATCTAACTCAGCGAGCGCCTCAGCTAACTTCAAACCCTTGCGATAGACAAAACGATACGCATTCCGGATATTTCGAATCTGATCAGTTGAAAATCCGCGTCTCTTGAGACCTTCGGAATTGATGCCTTTTGGTGCCACTGGTTGACCGCCAACCATGATATACGCGGGAACATCGCGACTAGTACCTGCATACATTCCCATGAAAGCATGGGCTCCAATGTGAACGAACTGATGTGCGCCCGTAAAGCCGGCTAAAATCGCCCAATCACCAACATGCACGTGGCCCGCAAGCGTCGCATTGTTAGCAAATATACAGTGATCACCAACATGACAATCGTGGGCGATGTGCACATAGGCCATAATCCAATTGTCACTACCGACCGTGGTTACACCAGCGTCCTGAATGGTGCCCCGACTGATGCTGCAATATTCACGGATAGTATTGTCATCGCCTATTTCCAGTCGTGTCGGTTCATCGCGATATTTTTTATCTTGCGGATCGTCACCGATCGAGGTGAATTGGTAAATGTGATTATTCTTACCTATGCGTGTGGGCCCATTGATCACGACATGGCTATCCACGCGGGTACCACTACCAATTTCAACATGGTCGCCAATCACGACGAAAGGACCAACATCAGCGTCATCAGCAATGACCGCGGAATCAGCGATGACTGCCGTTGAGTGGATACTCACCGCTTGCCTCCCGGTGCACACATAATGTTCGCGGCAACCGCGAGTTTACCGTCCACCTTGGCGCTGCATTCGTAAAACCAAATACCGCGCTTAATTTTATCCACACGCACTTCGATCGTTAGTTGATCACCCGGAACGACGGTTCGTCGAAAACGTGCGTTATCCACGCCGGCTAGAAAAAACAAAGGTTTGGGTTCGACATCGATCATCGTGATGTGCGAAAGAACACCACCGGCCTGCGCCATCGATTCAATCACCAAAACGCCGGGCATCACCGGTCGGCCCGGGAAATGACCCTCAAAGAATGGTTCGTTACTGGTGATATTTTTCAACGCAACAATTGATTCACCCGGTGTGCACGAAACGATTCTATCGATAAGAAGAAACGGATAGCGATGTGGCAACGCCTCCATAATTTCAGTCACATCCATTCTCATCGGATCAGCTTCCATTGTCATCACTCAAATCTTTCTTTGCCCGTTCTTCCAATTCACTTACTCGCTTTACCAAGTCATCCATACGTCTAAATCGCGCCACCTTGCGTTTCCAATCCCGAACTTTTTCGCCCGGGATACTCCCCGCGTAAAATCCCGGCTCATCAATGTTCTTCGTAATGACAGTGGCGCCGCCAACGATAACGTCATCGCAAATCCTAATGTGCCCAACGACTCCGGACTGACCCGCAAACATGCACCTTTCACCAATGATCGTACTACCCGCTATACCGGCCTGTGCCGCAATTGCTGAATGAGCACCAATCACAACGTTGTGAGCAATTTGAATTAGATTGTCGAGCCGCACGCCATCACCAACAATCGTATTGTCGATTGAACCGCGATCGATCGTCGTATTGGCACCAATTTCCACATCATTGCCAATCCGCACTCCGCCAATCTGGGGAACCTTTACCCACTCGCCCTGACTCTGGACATTGCCAAAACCGTCAGAACCAATTACGGCATTGGGATGAACAATACACCGCTCACCCAGGACAACGTTTTCGACAAGCGTCGCGTTGGCCATTATTTGAGAATGAGAACCAACATGGCATTTCGGACCAATAACCACACCCGGACCAATGAAGACTCCCGCGCCTACGGAGCTGCTAGCATCAATTGAGACGTTGGCCGAAATTTGTGCACTCTGATCAACGTTGGCTCCTGCATCGATACTCGCCGCATCGTGTACACCGGGGATGACAGCAGGCGGCGGGTGCAGTTCAGCGGCAATTCGCGCATAGGCCAGATATGGATCGTCGCTGACGAGCACTGCAACGGGACACTCTTCTGCGTCCTCTTCCCGCACAAGTACGGCAGCCGCACGCGTCACCTGCAATTGATCTCTATAGCCCGGATTGGCGAAGAAACTGAGCTGGCTGGTTCCGGCATTGCTCAGCGTCGCAACGCTCTCAACGCTCACTTGAGGGTCGCCGACGAGTTCACAACCGAATTGCGCGGCCAGTTCTCCCAAGCTTCTGGCCAAACTCTATCTCCTAGTAAGAAGGGACCTACGGCCTAATTAGGAACAATACCACGGGCTTACATTCCGGGGATGCTGAGGCGAGTGCAAGACGCGCAAAGGATAGCCGAAAAAGCGAAATCTACACGAAGTAGATAAG
This sequence comes from Woeseia sp., assembly GCA_018701055.1. GTDB lineage: Bacteria > Pseudomonadota > Gammaproteobacteria > Steroidobacterales > Woeseiaceae > SZUA-117. The sequence continues at coordinate 3,231 of JABIUH010000483.1, forward strand.
CATTTTTCGGCTACTCATTGACGAAGTATTGTGTCGGTTCAGGATTTTCCAGAACTAATTGCCGGCGGCGGTAAAGTTAGCTTCCATAGCTCGCAGCACATTCTCGGTAATATTAACCGTGGGGCTCGCGAACAAGACGCCGTCTCCAACTACAAGATCGTAGTCCGCTGCTTCTGCGTAGTCCTGCACTTCTTTCAACAAAGACCGCTGCAGAATTCCCAGCTCTTCGTTGCGACGCAAATTCAAGTCTTCGCGAAACTCAGTCTGCAGGCGGGTCACTTCGCGTTGCAAATCTCGCAATTCCTTCTCGGCATTG
>JABIUH010000375.1 GCA_018701055.1 Woeseia sp.
GACTCATCGATCGATCTCGAACCCGCATCAAATCCGGATGTCGTCCGTTGGGCGCTACCGGATAAATTGCGTGAAATCTCGGGGCTGGCCCTTACCCGCGATCAGCGACTCCTGGCAATCACTGACGAAGAAGCGATTGTTTATGAGTACGACTACCAACATGGGCGCTTGGTCAAAGCGTTTGCCCTGGGCGAACCGACGCTCCGAGATGACTTCGAAGGCATAGCTGTTCTTAATGACACGGTCTGGCTGATGAACAGCAAAGGTGACCTCTATTCGGCGATCGAAGGTGAGGATGGCGAACGATTGCTGTATCAAAAGCACAAATTCATCTTCAAGGATGACTGCGAGCTGGAAGGATTGGCGGCGGACGAAGCCAAAAATGCCCTTATTCTGATTTGCAAAGATGCCAAGCGGAAAAAGGATCGTCTTTTTTTCGAATGGTCGTTTGCAAGTGAGCCAGCAAAGACCCGCTTGCCGGAAGCAGATATCACCGCAAGTCTGGGCGAAAAAAGGTTTCATCCATCCGGTGTTGAAATTAATCCTGCCAATGGCAATTTGTGGATTGTCGCAGCGCGTGAACATGCGGTCATTGAAGTAGCGCGAGACGGTACGTTTATTGGCGTTATAATGCGTTTGGATTCGGCCCGTCATCGACAGGTGGAGGGGATAACGATGACCGATGATGGTCGTTTATTGATCGCCGATGAAGCGGACAGCGGTCCGGCTACATTGGCTATATATCGGATGCAATAACGGCCAGCTGAAAACAGGGAAGGACATGTATTGAGTAATTCAGGGAACAAAGCTTAGCGCACATTGCTACTCGTCCACGGGCGCGATTTCAAGCCGCGCGCGGACGATTGGCTGGACATTTGTATCGCATCCATAGCGGCTGGCATTGAGCGTGATTTTCCCGATAGCGTTGAGCAATTTGGTTCGCTCAACAAGCGCCTCGCTTACTATGGCGACATAACGGATAAATTTTTAACCAGTCAGGGCCTGCGCTACGACGAGGTATTGGTTGTTGGCGATCGCCGCAATGCACTGGTAAGTCTCAAATCAATATCCAAAAAGAAAAACTTCGGAGTCAATCGCTACGATCGGTTGCCGGGCAAGACGGCTGTACTTGAATTTGCAGCCGACGTAGTGGCGCCAATTCTGGGCCGCCTTGGCTTGTCAAAGAGGCTGCTTAATAATGTGGGTGTCGATCTTGCAGAGTATTGGCAGGAGGATGGTGAATTCGCAGGGCAATTACGTTCGCGTGTTCGGCAGGCCTTGTGCGCAGCTTTCGATGCTGATAAGAATATTATATTGGTCAGTCACGGCACCGACTGCATCGTAACTTACGACGTTCTCTGGGAACTGTCACACGATCCGGAGTTTGCCGAAGCCTATGGGTCCAAGAAAGTTGATTTGTGGTTGACGCTTGGCGCACCACTTGGCGATGCCATGGTGCAGAAACGAATTCATGGTGCTAAGGAAGGAGGCGTTCGCTGCTATCCGACCAATGTTGTTTCATGGCACAACATTTCGGCCGAAAATGATTTCGTCAGTCATGACAACACGTTAGCAGATGATTTCAACAAGATGATGACACAACACCAGGTTAGCTGTATTCGGGATTACCGTATCTACAACATGGCCGTGCGCTACGGAAAATCAAACCCGCATAGCTCAAGTGGCTATTTGATTCATCCGCGAACTGCGCAAATAATAGTCGAATGGTTGCAAAAGGTCTGAGTGTAACGACACTCTATGAGTATTTTTTGATGAGGTATTTCTCGACTGCTTTGTCGCTTGAAATACGTTCGTAAAAGGAGTTCAGATAGCGAACGACTTTCTGTCGATTCTTCTTATCCAAATCCACCAATTCATCAACCAGCCCGTATATTTCTGCCTTCTTCGCTTGAAAGTGGGCAATGGTCTCCGGAAGATTTGCATTGTTATCGCAGCGCCCGCGATAGACGCGCTCGGTCACATCACGAATCTTGAATCGCGGGTTCGGAGTCGCATAGCGCGCATCAACGAGTCCCGAGAAATCAAAGTCATATGGAACGGGGAAGGTTTTTTCACCGTCAGAAAGCGGAATGGAGTTGTGACAACAGTCGTCACCGGCTGGCCCGCGAATGACCGAATAGTCGGTATTGCCAATAAGGTACTGATAGACGCTGACCAGATTGGTTTGTCTTGCGTCAAGGTCGCGGTAATTCAACCCGATAGTTTTCAGGGACGTAAGTCCAGTTCGATCCGCTACATCGTCATCATCCTCAATAGCGAAGCCATACTTGATCAATGGTTCTTTGTCGCTCTCGGAATCGATATAAGTTATTTTCAGCAATCGAGATCCAAGGCTCTTATCCGTTAGCAATTCGAGAATGCGATAAGATAAATACTCGCGCAGCACCAGCTGTTCGTTCTGCGAGCGTTTGTTTTGACAGTGAGTAATTAGTTTGAGTTTGTCCTGTCCCTAGAAAACGCTGCCTTCCACCTGACCTTTGCGGAAATTAAGGCGGATTGGTGGAAATACGCAAGTGGATTTTTGACGACGAAATCGGCCCCGTGTACGAAGCTTGAGGTCGAATGATTTGCTGGCGCCGACTTCGTCCGTATAGCTTACGGTTCCATCAAGATAATCAACGTCCGGGCGGTTTTTGACGAGTGTCGTTAGGGGCGCTTCAATCGTAATTTCCAGCGTCTCTTTGCTATCGAACAGTGCGCTCGCCGATGCCGGAGAAGAAATAGAAAGGAACGACACGGTCAACATGCGGGTCAAAATTCGTATCGGTAGAGGGCTCATTGAGTGCTGTGCTCTCGGTGAAATGCTGTGGTTTAGCCTATTTTAGCATGAAGAATTGTCGCTTGAGGTGAACTACACTTAACATCTTTTTTGGAGAACCGAATAATGATACGGCGCCAAGAGTACATGCGGGTTATGGTTGCCACATTGGTGCCCATGCTCTTATCGGCGTGCGCCATGGCAGAGCAATACAGGTGGAGCGGTGTAGAGCGAATTGTCGCTCTCAGCGACCCGCATGGCGCCTATACCGCGCTGATGAAAACACTCGGCAATGCCGGTCTTGTCGATGCACAAGGTGGCTGGTCTGGAGATTCAACCCATCTGGTTATAACCGGTGATTTGCTTGATCGGGGTCCCGATTCCCGAAAAATCATGGATCTCGTCATGCGGCTCGAGGAAGAGGCCGTTAGGGCCGGCGGGATGGTTCACCTGACGCTCGGTAACCACGAAGTGATGAATCTGGTCGGCGATCTGCGTTACGTATCACGTAGCGAATATGCCGTATTTGCCGCAGAGGAATCGGGTGAGGAACGCGAGCGCTGGTATCAAAAATATCGGGAACAGGAAAATCTCAGGAGCGATGTACGTTTGAATGAGCTCGCGCTGAGAAAGGCATTCGAAAAATCACGACCACCGGGGTTTTTCGCGCATCGGCAGGCATTTGGCAGCGAAGGAAAATACGGCCGGTGGCTGCTTCAAAAGCCCGTGTTGGTCGTCGTGAATGAAACGGCTTTTGTCCACGGCGGATTGCCTCCGATCGTAGGTGAGCTCGGCCTTGATGATCTGAATGATCAGTTGCGCGCAGAAGTATCCGACTATGTACGGCAGGCCGAAGTGCTTATCGGTTATGGCTTGATTAGCCCCGGAGCCAGTTTCTATGATCACGTCGAACTCGCTACCAGTATCCTGTCGGATGACTCAATTGCGGACGATGCCAAAGTTGCGTTACAGAAGCTCATTGAATTGAATGATGCGCGTGTGCACGACTCCGGCAGTCCATTGTGGTATCGAGGTACGGTGGGTTGTGGCGCATTGACGGAAGGTGATGTCATCGCAAATGCATTTGGTGCCATCGACGCGTGGCGCGTGGTAATAGGTCACACACCAACCGTCACTAGACAGGTTTTGCAGAAATTCGACGGGCAAGTCATTGAAATCGACACGGGCATGTTGAATGCGTCGTATCAGGGATCGGGCAATGCGTTGGTGATAGAGGGCGACACACTGTCGGTCATTAACGAGGCGGAACCAGCGTCAGTGAGTCCCGTCTCTCACCCCCGTCGTGTTGGCGCACGAGATGGTGCATTAACCGCGGAGAGTCTCGAGCATATTTTAGCGGGCGCGGATATTGTCTCGAGTCGAACTGACAAAACAGAGCGTCAAATCGTTGAACTTAGTCGGGATGGAGTGATGTTTAGCGCGCTTTTTACACCAGCGCCACGGTCTAAAAAAGTCAATACGGAGCTGGCTGCCTATCGGCTTGATCGGTTGCTTGGCCTGGATATGGTGCCGGTTACGGTTGCTCGAGAAGTCGACGGCAAAGCAGGGACCTTGCAGTTCTTACCTAAAAATTCCCGCGATGAAGCATTTCGCACCTCGTCGGGTCTGGGGGGTAGCGCCTGGTGTCCGTTGCAGCGTCAATGGAATTCTATGTATGTATTTGATGCGTTGATTCACAACGAGGTGCGAGCAGCAAACAGTATGGTGTACAGCCCGGAAAATTGGCAGCTCTTGCTGATGGGTCACAGCAGTGCGTTTGGCAGCAAAAAAGATCGCCCAAAACATCTCTCCAACGTGGAATTGCAATTGACCGGCACATGGCTTGATGCGCTAACCGCACTATCCGACGATGTTTTGGCGGAGAATCTTGGCGACGTGTTGGATAAGCGGCGCCTGTCCGCGTTGGGAAAACGTCGGGATTTGTTGCTGCGTGAAGTCGAGAAGCTAAACTAGCGCGAAACGCGGACTTCGAAAACTCCGCTCAATTCACAACTGCTATGCACTCGATCTCAACTCGAGCGCCAATTGCCAATCCGTTCGCACCCAACGCACTTCTTGCCGGTGGCGTATCGAAGAACGTGATATAGACGTCGTTCATCGTGGCCCATTCATCGATGTCAGCAAGAAAGATCGTACATTTGACGACCTGATCCATCGATGAACCGAATGTTTCGAGCTCTTCTTTGATGATTTCCATCGCGCGCTTGGTTTCTGCGCCGATTCCCCCCGGCATGGGACTGAGCGTATCGGCGTCGGGGTCGGTACCAATTACGCCTGACAGGTAGAGCGTATTGTCAACGCGCACCGCCGTTGAAAACGGCATGTCCTGCCCAGCGTAAATAGGCATCTGCAGATATTCGACCTGTGCGCCGCTCTCTTCGCGGGTGCCGGGTTGGCACGCAGACAACGACAATGCGATTAGCGCAGCGGTGAAAGTACCGCGCGCGGTCTGACAAAGTTGTCTTGTCTCAAATCTCATTATTTCGTGCTGCGGCTATAATGTGCTCTGACGCGCGGAACGCGAGCGCCATGATCGTCATCGTCGGCTGACCGCGCCCAGACGACACCATGCTGGACCCGTCACAGATGAACAGGTTTGGCACGTCGTGCGAACGGTGATACTTGTCCACTACCGATGTTTCTGGGTCGTCGCCCATGCGGCACGTGCCCAGTAAATGGGAGCCGCCGTTTTGAACTTCTATTGGCTGCGCCCACGAATGCGTTGCACCGGAAGCCTCTGAAAGCTCCATTGATCGGTCCTGAAGAAAATTAGCCAGCGCCAAATCATCGTCGTGATCGCGGTAGGTCAGCCTAATCGACGGTCGGTCCCATTTATCTTTGTGCGTCGGATCAATTGTAATGTTGTTTCGATCTTGCGCGATCGATGTGCCACCAGCAAACCAGAACATGCTGCGTGTAAAGTCGTTTTCGAGGTTTGCCTTGTATTCTGCGCCCCAGGTTGGACCCTCGGGTCGAGCGCCGGCAATTGAAAATAGCA
>JABIUH010000032.1 GCA_018701055.1 Woeseia sp.
GGAAAACGGATTTGTGACTGGGCAATGTCTTTTTGTTTGTGGCGGCGCTAGTCTGGGGTCTCTTTCATTGTGATGTCTACTTAATGTCTAAGGGATTGAAAATCGTTTGTCTGGGTGGCGGTCCTGCATCGCTGTATTTCGCGATCCTGATGAAGAAGGCGAATGCCGAACACGACATTACTGTCATTGAGCGTGGGCAAAGGGATTCGACCTGGGGTTTCGGTGTTGTTTTTTCCGACGATACCTTGCGTGGTTTTATGGAGGCGGATGCGGCGAGTTACAAACGCATCGTTGAAAAGTTCGCCTATTGGGGCGGCATTGATACCCACATACACGGAAAAACGATCAACTCGCAGGGTCACGGGTTTTGCGGTATGTCACGATTGGCACTGCTTAATATTTTTCATGATCGCTGCGATGAGCTCGGCGTTAATTTGCAATTTAATACAGACATTACCGATATTGATCAGCTAAATATTTCCGATCACGATCTGGTCGTTGCCGGCGACGGACTTACGTCGATTCTCCGTGAAGCCTATGCGGGCGAGTTTGGTACATCGATGGATTGGCGTGCCAATAAGTTCTGCTGGTTGGCAACGACTAAGCCGCTGGATGATTTCGAATTCATATTCCGTGAAAACGAACATGGCTGGTGGTGGGTACACGCATATCGTTACGAAGAAGGTACAACGACATGGATCGTTGAGACCAGCGAACAAACCTGGTCAGCCGCTGGCATGGACAAAGCCAGTGAGGAAGATACAAAAGCCTACTGCGAGAAATTGTTTGCCGATGATCTGGATGATCATCCCATCATTATTAATCGATCTGTTTGGCGTACCTTTCCCGTCGTCCGCAATGAGCGCCTGTATCACCAGAACATTGTTTTGTTGGGTGACGCTGTGCGCTCGGCACACTTCAGTATTGGATCCGGAACCAAGTTGGCGATGGAAGATGCTATTGCCTTGTCCGGTTACTGCGATGATTGCGACGGTGATGTTGGGCGTGCGTTGGAAATGTATCAGCAAATTCGAAAGGATGAGGCCGATCGACTGCAGCGCACGGCAGTTGTTTCGCTAAGTTGGTTTGAACACATCGACCGCTACGCGGCTGTGCAGAGTGCGGAGCAATTCACATTCAATATGATGTGTCGAGCTAAACGTGTCACTTACGATAATTTGAAATTGCGCGATCCGGGTTTTATTGCTGGTGTCGATCGATGGTTCGCCGGTCACGTCAAAGAGTTGACTGGCTTTGCGGATATTGATACGACAAGTCCGACGGTGCCGGTGTTCCAGCCATTTAAAATTGGCGAGATGCGAGTCGAGAATCGATTTCAGCTATCGGCGATGTGCCAGTATTGTGCAATCGATGGTCTGCCGACTGACTGGCACCTGATGCACTACGGTGAACGTGCAGTTGGCGGTGTCGGGCTCATTAATACTGAAATGCTATGCATTGCGTCCGATGCCCGCATCACACCAGGATGTGGGGGAATATGGAGCCCTGAGCAAACTGAAAAATGGCGCCAAATCGTTAGCTTCATTCACGGCAACAGTCAGGCCAAGGTATGTGCTCAAATCGGTCACGCCGGCCGCAAAGGTGCGACCTGCGTACCCTGGGATGGCGGTATCGATGAGCCATTACCGGAAGGGGCTTGGGATATTCGCTCTGCATCGCCCATTCCTTACCTCAAGCATGGAGTCGTCCCGCAGGAATTGTCCGAGTTTGATATACAGCGAATCACTGCTGAGTTTGTCCACGCGGCTGAAAATGCGGAAGAAGCCGGTTTCGACATGCTCGAACTGCATTTAGCGCATGGCTATCTTCTTTCAGCTTTTATCAGCCCGGTAACAAACAAGCGCAGTGATAAGTACGGCGGTGATATTCATGCGCGTATGAGTTTTCCCCTAAGCGTTGTGCGGGCGGTTCGTGATGTTTGGCCCGCGAGCAAACCAATGTCTGCGCGGATTTCTGCAACCGATTGGATCGATGATGGTTTGAGTGAAAACGATATGCTTCAGGTTGCGCGTTCGCTCAAAGAGGCAGGCCTCGACATCATCAACGTGTCGACCGGGCAGGTAACGAAGGACGAGAAACCAATGTATGGGCGAATGTTTCAGGCGCCGTTCGCTGATCAAATTAGAAATGAGATTGGCATTGCGACAATCGTCGCCGGAAACATTACGAGTGCTGATCAAGCCAACACCCTTATTGCCGCCGGTCGTACTGACATCGTCGCGATGGGCCGGCCGATTATGAATGAGCCACATCTAGTGCTAAATGCCGCGGCTCACTATGGTCACACTAAGCAACAATGGCCGCCACAGTATCTCTCAGGTAAATTCCTGGCTGAGGCGTTGTCCAAGAAAAGTGCTGCAGAATTTTTAGATTTACGTTTGGCCGCCAAGCCACCTAATCCGAGCGAAGCATTGGCTATCGCCGTCGCTCGCGGCGATGTGTTGAGTGGATCGGAGGAGGATAGCGGATGAGTTATAGCGAAGAAGATATTGCGGCCCTGGTCCAGCCGACTAAGGTGCATCGCAACGTTTACACCGACCCAGAAGTTTTCGATCTTGAGATGGACCGCATTTGGAAAAATTCGTGGATCTACATTGGCCACGATAGTCAGGTAGCTGAGCCAGGCGACTACATGACCTTGAATTACGGCAAGTACCCGGTGGTGATGGTCCGCGACAACGACAGCAAAGTTCACGTTTTACACAATCGCTGCGGACATAAGGGCGCGAAAGTAGTCGATCGCCCGTGTGGTAAGAACCCGGCCTTTCGTTGCTGCTATCACGGTTGGCGTTACCGACTTGACGGGAAATTATTGGGTGTGCCGCATTTGCCTGGTTATGAAGATACGGGGTTTGACAAAAACGATCCGCAGTACAGTATGCAAAAACTCGCGCGCTACGACAGTGTGCGTGGTTTCGTTTTCGCTAGCATGAATCCGGATGCGCCGGACCTGCGTACGTGGATGGGTGGTGCTGCCGATGTCATGGATAATCTGTGCGATCGGGCACCGGAGGGAGAGGTAGAAGCGGCGGGTGGTGTGTTGCGCTACGAACATGATTGCAATTGGAAAATGTTCATAGAGAACTTGAATGACACGATGCATCCGATGATTGTGCATCGCTCTGTAGTAGAGTCTGCGATGGATTACATTAAAACACTGCCTGAGGATTCACCGCGTCGTGATGAAGCAGAGATCATCCCGCCGTTCGGTGCGTCCTACGAAAACTTCGAGGAATCTGGGATCACCGGCTTCGCACATGGCCATCACTATGATGGTGGCAAGACGAGTATCCACGCAGATTACACTTTGGATCCGGAATACGAAGCGGCGATGTTGAAAGCGTATGGGAAGGAACGAATGCTCGATATTCTTTCATTCAATACGCACAACACACTCTACTATCCGTCGTTGACGATTAAATCCGCCGTCCAGAATATCCGTGTCGTCAGGCCAATTGCCTACAACAAGACCATCATCGAAACATGGTCGTTTCGTCTGAAGGGTGCGCCAGATTCAATGCTACGCCGCACTTTGCTCTATTCGCGGCTAATTAACTCGAACGGGTCGATGGTTGGTCCGGACGACCTAACGGCGTATATCCGTATGCAAGAGGGGCTCAAATCGCAGGCGAATGATTGGGTAGAGATGCATAGAAATTTTGGTCGCGATGAAGATCTCGGTGATCGAGTCGTCGGTAAGGGAACCAGTGACCTGGATATGCGTACGCAATATGGCGCGTGGCGGGAATACATGACGGGGAGTGTAGCCTGACATGACGACGGTAGTTACCAGCCAGGAATCTTTGCGTGAAATAGAAGCGCTACTTTACCTCGAGGCGTCGCATCTCGATAAACCGAATTTGGATCGATGGATAGAACTTTTCACCGAGGACGGCACTTACTGGATGCCGGCCATTCCTGAGCAAGAAGACCCGCACAACCACATCTCACTGTTTTACGATGATCGGATAATAATGGAAGTAAGGCGCAGAAATTTCGTACACCCGGCTGCAGCATCGAAAGATTATACGGTGCGTGCCTCGCACATCATTTCAAATATCCAAGTGCAGGCGCTTGATGACGTGAGCGGAAATTGCACCGTGACGTCTAACTTTCACTGCTACGTCTTCTATCATGACAAGCAGACACCCTACGCAGGGACTTATACGCACGAATTAGTTCGGGTTGATGACACCTATAAAATAAAAAGCAAACGCGTTGATTTGATCAACTGCGACGCGACGCTGGGCACTATCATTATTTACATTTAGGTGTGCAGATCGAACAACGATTATGAACGGATTTTGCGCCGGCGCTCCGGCGCTGGACAAGAACTCTGAGCTGAATCTGTTTGGCCAGCGAGGATTCATGTAGTTCGTCATCAAGCATACGGCGCCCCACGCGCCGGCTAGCGATATCAGGGGTTAGCATGCGCCTGCCGAAACTCGTTGAGATCTTCTTCTGTCTTAATGTTCTTTGCCGCCGCTTGTGCGATGGCTTGCAGCTCTTTCTTCTTCATAACCTACCTATCCTTACCCGTAACCGGGTTCAATGATAGGCAGTTACACAGATTGTTTTACAGTCTCGAAACTGTCCATCAAACCGGGGCAAAACCAGATGGACTTCCCGCGATATTGATGACACTGCGGACCGTCAAAATGAGGCCCTTGATCGGAATGCACGATCACCATGTCCGTCGGGTTTCGTCGCCCGCCGTCCACTGCGTCATCGCTCACGACGCTTGCGCTAGATTTGCCCCTTGCCAGGCAGATCAATATTGTTTGACAATGGTCTTTTATATTTGACCGTGGAAATATGCGATAAAACATCGCAACTTTTTCCACTGCCCCAAAGGAATATTCAATTGAGCGTTCACGTGCGATCCGCGGCAATGGCCGACATTGACGAACTAACCCGCCTTTTCGATGGATACCGAATGTTCTATGAGCAGACGAGTGATCTCGATCTGGCCCGTTCATTTCTAAAGAATCGAATCGAAAAAGACGAATCAAGAATTTTTGTCGGCGACAATGGCGACGGCAGTTGTTGCGGGTTTACTCAATTGTTTCCGTCGTTTTCATCTGTCTCAGCAGTGCCGATTTGGATACTAAATGATTTGTACGTTGAAAATTCGGCACGGAAGCAGGGAGTCGGCCGACTGCTAATGAACAAAGCGCGCGACTTCGCGCTCGAAACGGATTCGAAAGGCATTCTGCTGGAGACCGCGACGACCAATATCAACGCACAAGCGCTTTATGAATCTCTCGGATACAAGAAAAATTCGGGGTCTTTCTTCTACTTCCTGGATTTGCCGTAGGTAGTTCCAAAATAGGCGCATGGGATATCTGGCAATACCGACCAGTTATAAAGTTCGATCCAGCCTATTCAACCTCCACTGCATTCTGCGTGGAGCGCGAAGCAATCTCGGCATCGCAGTCGAATTCATAAATGGGAGAATCTTCAGGCATGCGATACCAGGTGATGTTAGTGGTAAAGGGCGTGGTCAAATACTCTGAATCACTGACGGTATAACTTAGAAATAACTGCGATCCATCTTCGTTTACCGTGTATTGCTCCACTAGTGTTTTGTCTGCGCTTGAGGGAATGTCAGCGCCATTTCCGTTGGGGTCCCAATCGGATGCCAGCCCGGCGGACATTGCGGGAAAGTTAGTCGACTCGACAATCAAGGTATCATTTTCAAAACGGCCGGTGCGACTGCCATACATCGGGTCTGTGACGTTTCGCTCGCCTGATCCGAGCCGGACTTGCCGAGAGACACGTCCGTATTCGTGAAAAATAGTAATCGTGTTTCGATAGTTGGTTATTTCATACGCGTAGGGAATCATCAGCAGTGAGGGGAGATTCGGTGAGACGCACTCTGATGACGAGTTGTCGTGCGCATTGAAATTGCCTCATGCAGCCTTACCGGCTGCATTGAGTGGCATCGGAGAGTCTGCAACGCGTTGTCCGCTAATGAATGTCATCCAAATTCCTGTAAGGCGATCGACGCCGTCGACATCATTGCGCGTATCGCTTACACGACGCTCAGGCGGCCGTCGTATCGAATTGAGCATTTCGAACTGTTCACCATTGCTGGTATTTATTTCGGCGCCGAACAAAAGCAGTTTTTCCGGCCGACGGCTTCGTGGGCCACGAATTCTGACTTCATCGCCGACTTTTAGCGTGTCGCGATCAATACCGAGTCTGCGCAGAATCGGGACCGCATGCGCCTCAACATCCCAGGTTTCCGTCGAGCCGTCGGCAGTAACCACATCGACTTCGAAAAACGAGTGAGGGCTGCGCATTTTAACGGCCGATAAGGTGCCAGAAATTTCAACCTCGTTCTGACTATCGTAATGGGTGGCGAAAGAGTGGTGCGCCCAAGCTGATTGCACAGAGATTGCGGCTACGAGGATTGTACAAATTTAAACCAAACGTAATTTTCCATGTTTCATCAGGTTTCTCGCGAAAATAGTTTCTTCTGTTATCGGATGAGCAATACTTTCTGATTGACGGGGTATAACCATTCCACTCCGCGCTCTGTAACAATCGCGTCATCCTCCAACGGGATGCGCAACTTCTTACCACCCCATTCAGGAATGGCCGTATAGGCAAACAACTCGATGGAAAATAAATTGGTCGGTTGAATCACGTAGGTCATGCGTTCTGGATTGAACCATGCGATGGAGGGACCGATGCCATGCCCTAAGTTTCCGACAGAATGGCACCCGATAATGACGTCCACAATATCGGGATCGTCAGTCGGGTTGTTGAATGTTTCCATGACCCTAAACCCGGCGTCATTAATGTGAGCATTGAGCAATTCAAAGGTTTCACCCGCCGTTCTGCCGGCCTTGATGTTGGCTTTCAATATGTCGCGCACGGCACGTCCGTTGTCGAATGCTTTTTGTAAGCTGTCTGGTAGGTGTGTTTCGCCTTCCTGTAACACGTACGCATGACGTTTCATGTCGGTATAAAAATTCATGTAGCCAACACCCCAGTCAATTGCGAGGAAATCTCCGCGTTGAATGACGTGGTCGTCAGAGACCGCGACAAACCCGTCCGGGCCCGTGATGTAGACCGACGGCATGCCAAAGGAGGTCCCCAGGTTGTTTTCGAACTGTTGTTCACGCATCCACCAGGCGACTTCTGCGAGTGTTGTTTGGCCGGGCGTTATGACTTCATCGGAGAAGGCGCGTTCGGCGATGTCTCGCGAAAGTTCGCCGGCCCAGGCAAACGCTGCAATCTCAGAAGCAACTCGTCGCGAGCGGAAATCCGAGGCTAATTTCTCGGCAGAGACAAATCGCTCCGCAAACGTGCTCCCTAATTCTTCAGAGAGTTTCTGATAGCTGGTATGACTCAATCCGTCCGCAGCACCAATATTGCGTGCAAAATTCAAGGCAATTGATTGTGGGTTACGTTCGTCAACGAATGCTTTTAGGTCTGTTGCGCTGCCGAAAATATCGTAGGCACCATTGTCTTCCACTAATGCGGTTTCTACGCCGAGAATTGCACGTTCGATACGGCCTTCACCTCGATCGGTGAAGATGTAGTAACCGTAGGAACCTGTATAACCCTTGCCGAAATCTTCAGTCAGTGGATCGTCAAATCCCTCGCGATTCACGGTGATCCACATATCCACACCGTTTTCACGCATGACTTCTGGCAAGACGAGGTCAAACTTGTCCTGGCGAATCTGGTTCATTCGCTCCCAGCGCTTCTGTGCTTCTCCCTTAGCAGAAACTGATTGAGATAGCGCAATACAACTGAGAATGAGCAACAAACGGACGGCCCAAGATTTCATCATTTCCCCTTGCTAGGAGCTGCGGTTCAACCGCTGCTTTGATAGATAAAAGACTGAAGATTCAAAACATTACATGATTTTGATTCGAATCGCAGTATAACGCCTGCAGAGGCGTCTCTATCGTTTAATAGCTTAGCAGTAGAGCGAAATGATGACTTGGCCGGGCGTTAGAAGAGGCCGGTGATTCTGCCGTTTTTGGTGACGCTGATCTGTTCCGCAGCAGGGGCACGAGGCAAACCGGGCATCGTCATGATGGAGCCGCAGACAACCACCAGAAATTCCGCACCAGTTGCGAGGCGAATTTCGCGAATGGGAACATCGTGTCCTGTTGGCGCACCCAGCAATTGCGGGTCGGTAGAGAAACTGTATTGCGTTTTCGCCATACAGATCGGGTAGTGTCCGTAGCCGTCTTTTTCGAATTGCTCGAATTGGTTGCGAACTTTCTTGTCGGCAATGATGTCATCGGCGCCGTAAATGGATCGTGCGATTCGGCGGGCTTTTTCCCAGAGAGGTAAGTCGTCTTTGTAAAGTGGGCGGAACTGCGACTTTTGCCCACCGATAAGATCGACAACTGCTTCAGCAAGTGGCACTGCGCCCTTACCGCCATGCTCCCAGTGTGAGGAGACGGTGCAGGTCACGTTGAATTCAGCGCAGTAGTCCATGATCGCCTGGTGTTCTGCATCTGTATCAGTGATGTAGTGATTGATTGCGACGGTAACCGGTACGCCAAATTGACCCAGGTTTCGAATATGTCGACCCAGGTTTTCGCAACCTTTGACGATTGCCTCAACGTTCTCGCCCTTGAGATCACTCTTCGCGACACCGCCGTGCATTTTGAGCGCCTTGGTCGTCGCAACAAGCACGATAGCGTCTGGATGTAAGCCGGCTTTGCGACACTTAATGTCCAGGAACTTCTCGGCGCCAAGATCAGCGCCGAAACCCGCTTCTGTCACCACGTAGTCGGCGAGCTTGAGTGCCGTCTTCGTGGCAATTACGGAGTTGCAGCCATGTGCGATGTTCGCAAACGGACCGCCATGCATTAATGCCGGATTGTTCTCTAGCGTCTGTACCAGGTTCGGTTGCAGAGCATCGCGAAGTAGTGCGGTCATTGCGCCTTCGGCCTGCAAGTCGCGAGCCAAAACGGGCTTCTGATCGCGCGTATGCCCGATCGTGATGTTGCCAATTCGTTGCCGTAAGTCTTCAAGGTCTGTTGCGAGACAGAAGATCGCCATAATCTCTGAGGCAACCGTTATATCGAATCCGGCTTCGCGGACAACGCCGTTGTGATAGCCGCCGAGTCCGGACGTAATGGTTCGCAAGGCCCGATCATTCATGTCGACAACGCGTCGCCAGGTTACACGGCGTGGATCGATATTGAGTTGGTTATCCCAATGCATGTGATTGTCGATCATCGCGGAAAGGAGATTGTGCGCCGCCCCTATTGCATGAAAGTCACCGGTGAAGTGCAGGTTGATGTCCGTCATCGGAACGACCTGTGCGTAACCACCGCCGGCAGCGCCGCCCTTCATTCCGAAACACGGTCCAAGACTGGGTTCGCGCAAACAGATCACCGCATTTTTACCGATCGCATTTAGCCCATCACCCAGGCCGACCGTTGTAGTCGTTTTACCTTCGCCGGCCGGTGTCGGAGAAATTGCAGTGACCAAAATTAATTTGCCATCTTCGTTGTCGCCAAGACTGCTTAAAAAATCGTAGCCAATTTTCGCTTTGTCATTGCCAAACGGAATGATGTCGTCGGCAGGAATGTTTAATTTCGCCGCGATCTCGAAAATCGGATGCTTGTTGGCGGCCTGTGCGATTTCAATATCTGTAGGTACATTGCTCATTGTTTAACTCTGATTTTGGAAAGTAGTGGGCCGTGTGGCGTCCCATATTATGGACTGTTACACCACAACGTGGATTTTGGTAGCGCCGAAGTCTACCAGAACATTTCTGCTATTCGGTTGTTCTCAATGCAGATCAGATACCAGTGGTCCATCAAACATACCTTGGTGGACTACTAGGTTCGTCGCAGCCCATGGCAAACAAATAAAGCGACAGTAAATAGCACCATTGCGACGCCCTGGTGCGCGGCAGCCAAAGGAATCGGGACGACAAGCAGCAGAGTGCTTATGCCGAGCACAACTTGCAGTATCGCAGTGTGCAGTAGGGCGTTGACGCCTTTCCGAATGCGCATCGGTAGCTCGGCTTTCGGGAACTTAAACCAGTACGCGACGATCAGGGAAAATGTTGTCAGCGCCAGCACCCGATGATCAAATTGTACCGTCGCTATGTTGTCGAAGAAATTTCGCCACCACGGTTCAAGCGCAAAAGATCCCGGCGGAATCCAGTACTCGCCCATCATTGGAAACGTGTTGTATACCTTGCCAGCTTTGAGGCCGGCGACGAACCCGCCGGATACCACGGTGACTGAAATCAGCCCGAGCAGGCCTAAAGTTTTCTTGTACCACGGGTGAACGCTTGTATTTTCGCTTGGGTACAAGAGTGAGAGTGCAACCCAAAACATGTATGCGTAGATTGCGAACGCGGCCAGCAAGTGCGCAGTCAGTCGGTATTGACTCACGTGTGGATTGTCGACCAGACCACTTTTCACCATGTACCAACCCAGCACGCCTTGCATCCCACCGAGTACAAACATGGCAGTGTATTTAGGCCATTCATTTCGACGGATGTAGCCTTTCCAGGCGAAAACTAAAAAAGGCACAAAAAATACTATGCCTATGGTGCGACCTAATAATCGATGCAGGTACTCGAGCCAAAATATGCCCTTGAAATCCTGCACGTTCATTTGCGAGTTTACCTTTTGAAACTCCGGTGACGTTTGATACATCGCAAATGCTTCAGTCCAGGCGGCGTCGCCCAGAGGCGGAAGAATGCCAGTGACTGGCCGCCAATTGACCATTGAAAGGCCAGAGCCAGTCAGGCGAGTGACACCGCCCAACACGACCATTACAAACACCAGTGCACAGCAAATGAGCAACCATTTGGCGACGCGACGATCAACACTGGGTGAGTTTGCAGACATTCAAAATGCTCTGACCTTAACGGGGGCGAAATAGTTCAAAGATAATCGAGCGGCAGGGCCGTTGTATATTTGATTGTCTCCATACTAAAAGATGAGCTTACATCGAATAGGTTGACCTTCGTAATCATTTCTCGATACATCTCGTCATAGCGTTTCATGTCTGGAACAACCGCTCGGATCAGGTAGTCGACGTCGCCACTCATGCGGTGCACTTCCATGACATTTGGCATGGCGGTGGTGACACGGTGAAATTGATTGAACCAATCGGCCGTATGTTCGTGCGTACGCACTGCCGCAAATACGGTGAGATTCAAACCAAGCGACTCCTGGTTAAGTAGCGTTACTCGAGCTGAAATGACGCCGGACTCTTCAAGGTTCTGAATGCGTCGCCAACAGGCTGATTTTGACAGGCCGATCGTCTCTGCTAGTTCGCCCACCGTTAGGGTCGCATCTTCCTGTAGCGCCTTTAATATCGCCTTGTCTTTCCGATCCATAGAGATTCCGTCCGAGTCTGGGTAAAATTTTGATCCATATATTGATCGCTATTTAGAAGATTGTACCGATAAATTGCCAAATTACAGAAAATAATGCGGAAAAATCTCGAATATAAGCAACTTTCTGAACCCTATTTGGTCCTGAATCAGTTAGCATTTCTGCATTCCGGACGCCTTCTATTCGCGCAGTCCGGTCGGGGATCGGGGGTTTAAATCATCAACAATCGAATGATATTCGGCACGCTATTTTTGTCTTTCGTTTTCTATTCGGCGTACATCTACACCGCCGGGACGGAAGTTGCACACGGTCCCGAAATAAGTGACGAAGCGCGCCGTGGCCAACAGGTCTATCAGGAATACAACTGCATGGCGTGCCATCAGTTCTATGGCTTAGGCGGCTACATGGGTCCAGACCTGACCAATGTAATTTCGAATCGGGGTGCCGCTTATGCGGGCGCATTCATTGCCGCAGGCACGGCGACTATGCCTAATCTCGGGCTCAGTCCTGAGGAAACATCAGACGTGGTTGCCTTTTTGGGATTCGTTGACACGACCGGCACCTATCCGCCAAAAAACTATGACGTGACTTGGTACGGCACGGTAAGACAAGAGGACGATCCGCAATGATGGCACGACAAAATGACCTTATTGGTCTGAACTTCTTACGCTTGGGCATAGTGTCACTTGCGATCGGTATGTTTTTCGGTGTGATCGGCGGATTTCAGTTTCTGT
Organism: Woeseia sp.; assembly: GCA_018701055.1. Taxonomy (GTDB): domain Bacteria; phylum Pseudomonadota; class Gammaproteobacteria; order Steroidobacterales; family Woeseiaceae; genus SZUA-117. The sequence goes on from JABIUH010000032.1 coordinate 12,098, forward strand.
TTCCGGATTTCCTGCAAGAGCTACTCTTCAATCGTACGCGCCCGATTCATGTGTCTATGGTGGTATCGTGGATTTTTCTCGCCGCGATCGGTGGTATCTATTTCTATTTGCCGCGCCAACAGAAGTTGTCTCTATGGTCGCCCAACGCGGCCAAAATTCACTTTTGGGTGTTTATCGTTACGGGTATTGCGATCTTGTATAGCTATGTCACCGGAAAGTTCGGTGGTCGCGAATACTTCATGTTTCCAGCGATCTTAAGCTTGCCGATTTTCCTGACATGGATCTTATTCGGTGTTAACTATTTTAATACGCTTAGAAAGTACAAGGAGCCGTGGCCCGTTTACTACTGGATGTGGGGTACGGGAATCGTATTTTTCTTCATCACGTTTTGCGAGTCCTATCTATGGCTGATTCCATATTTTCGCGAAAGTATGGTTCGCGAAATTATTGTGCAGTGGAAATCTTACGGTGCGCTAACCGGGTCTTGGAACATGCTTGTTTATGGCACGGCGATTTATGTGGCAACCCGCATCGCGGGTAATCAGGATGCGGCGAAATCAAAAATGGCCTACGGATTGTTCTTCCTTGGGCTTACAAACCTAATATTCGGCTGGGCACATCACACTTACCTTGTCCCGTCTCAAACCTGGATCCGCGTTTTAGCATACGCAATCAGCATGACCGAATTATTTATTCTCGGGAAAATCCTGTGGGACTGGCGCGCTTCTTTGACTACGTTTCAGAAAAATCAGCACTGTAATGCCTATCGGTTTATGTTCGCCGCGGATATTTGGGTATTCATCAATTTAGTTCTTGCGCTCATTATTTCGGTGCCGGCATTTAATCTCATTACGCATGGAACACATATCACGGTTGCACACGCAATGGGCAGTACGATTGGAATCAACACAATGATTCTTCTTTCGTCTCTGTTCTATGTGGTCCGGGAGGAGTTGCCGGAAAATGTTCATGCGAGTTGTTCGAAACAAGTCATGACGGGCTTCTGGATTACCAATGTTTCTCTAGCCATTTTCTTTCTTGCATTGGTCATGGCGGGATTCGGCAGAGGGCTGTACGAAGGCGCCTCATTCCAGGAAATGGCGCTGCAAATTAGACCGTTCCTTGTAGTCTTCGCAATTTCTGGCATCGCGTTAATGTTGGGAATGTGGCTGGTGCTGTGGAATGCATTTCGCCTGTTAGGCAAAATAATTTCATCAGCGAATGGTGAGAAGGTTCGCGGAGATGGAGAGCTATCAACCGCGAATAGCTAAATAGCGGCTAGCTTTGAATTTTATGCAGCATCAGCCAGCGCAGGAATTACTTTGCGTAGTTCGATATACATGTATAGGTAAATCAACATGCCTGTTAGTACTGCGCACGCACACATTATAAATACGGCGTCGTAGCCGAGGCCCATGCCAAGAATAGTGGCGGCGATGTTCGGTCCGATGATTTGTCCGAGGCCTTGTGCCCCAGGGATTAGCGCGGCAAAACGTCCCGATTTATCCACATTTGCGATCGTGGACATCTGGTAGACGTCAATGAATATCCAGAGGAAGTTGAACATGAAAACACTGACGATGATTTTCAAGTCAGTGATTCCCGTTGCAAGCATGGCAACGACTGCAGCCTGAACGACCAACGTGATTAGCAATGGCCTTGCCAGGCCGAAGCGATTACTGACGAACGTTGCAAATAGGCAGGCCACAACACTAAAGAATGATGCAGCCCACAATACATTCGCGACGATGTCCGGATCAGCCGGCGTATCAATCGTTGCTAGCTGAATGTAGGTCCAATACGCACCAATGTTGACGTAAGTTGCGACAATCGCGCCGAGACAAAGCCACGGTACGTAGGCTGGGACGTGTAGGGGTTGATTGTCTGTCGTCGCAAGGTCTGGATCGAACACTTTGTTTGCCGATATGGGTCTGGGCGGAAACCAGCTAACTAACGGCAAGCCTATTAAAGTTGCGACGATGAATGCCGTGTAGATCCCGTTCATTGAAAGCTTGGGTAAAAAGTAAATTTCGAGCGCCTGCGTGAAGGCAAAAAAGAACAGCAACATATTAAAGGAGCGTGCCGGTTTCGACGCTGCACCTAGTGTCGCAATGGAGACTGCTGTGAATACACCACTGCCAAACCCGGCCATCAATCTTAGCCACAGGACTTGATCGTAATCGACGCTTATTGTGCATAGTCCGTTCGCCGCCATTGCGATAATTGCGGAGCTAATCACCAGATGGCGGCGGTTAAGTTTCGCAATTACCGCGGCAGCGAATAATGCACCCAGCGATAAGCCGCCGAGATCTGCCCCCGCGACACGCCCGACTTCTACTTCCGTAAAACCGAGGAGATTTACCCATGCCGTGCTTATGACGGGTATTCCAACCAGTACGCTGTATCCAACCAACGCCATATACAGTGAGATCGAAATCGAGCGCCAGCTGTCAAAGGCCGTTTCTTGCAACGGCGCATTTGGCTGTTGATCTGTCATGCGTGTGTCCTCGCCCGGTGCGAATTTACGGGACGTGCCATGTAGGGTGTGGTGACGTTATTGGAGAGTGACGTACTGTTCGAGCCGGGCGACTTCTGCTTCGTCAACGTACTTGCCGATTTCACGTCTGAACTGTTCGATGCTCGTATACGGGCGATACTCTTCAAACTCGTGTGCCATCCGGCTGCCGACGCCAGGTATTAACTGGATGTTTGCGTTGCTGGCGTTGTCCAGGCTAATGGGCACGAAGAGCGCTGCATATAATGCCTCGCGTGCTTCTTCATCGAGAGTCGAACTTAGGAGTTCGTCCAGTTCACCAATATTTTCGAACGGTCTGCTGGCGACAATAGAGTCCGCTAATGCCATCGTCATGTGCGGCAAGGATGCCATTTCATTAGCAGATGCTGAGTTGGCATCGAGGATGTCCGCAGCGAATACGGACCATGCGAACAGCGTCAGCAGGGCGGTGGAAAGGAGAGTTCTTGATCTAAATGACTGCATTACTATTTGCCTCAAGGGTTCGCGCGAATCGATAGGTAATAGGCATACTAGCGATGCCAGGCGCAGAAGGTCAATTGAGGTGGAGCAGACGGTGGAACGAATAGGGCGAATTACCAATTCTAAAGGTTTTGTATGGATAATCCTGACCGTACCACTCCTGTGGTTGATTTATGCGTGGCAAACAGAGGTGCTTTTCTACGGAGAGGTGATTCATATCTCGGGAGAATTCTCGGCGCGATTACTGATCTTAACCATGGCCATTACGCCTTGCCGCCTGATGCTTCCGGCTGCCGCATGGCCAAGGTGGCTGCTGCGCCGGCGTCGCTATATTGGCGTCGCAGTGTTCGCTTACGCGTTACTACACACGCTGGTCTATTTGGATAGAAAGCAGACGCTTGATCTGATATTGGAGGAAGGCGCTGATTTTTCGATGTGGACTGGCTGGCTGGCATTCGGCATTTTCTTGGTTCTGGCGATGACGAGCAATGATCGAATGGTGCAGATTTTAATGCAGGGTTGGAAGAATCTGCACCGCTGGGTTTATTTGGCTGCAGCACTGACATTCATTCACTGGATTTTGGTCGCATTTGATTTTGTGCCCGGGCTCGTGCACCTTCTTGTCTTGCTTGGTTTTGAACTGATCAGGGTCTGGAAAAAAAAACAAATGCGACGTGATAAAAAAAACATAAGAAGGCTGTCGGACTGTCACAACGTGACTGATCTGCGCGCGTTGGCCAAAAGAAATTTGCCTTGGCCGATATTCAATTATCTGGATGGTGGTGCCGACGATGAATTGTCATTGAGTCGTAATTCGGACGCCTTCAACGACTATGAGTTGCTTCCAACACAATTGTCGGATGTAAGTCGAATCGACATAAAGACGACTGTTTTGGGTCAAGAAATCGAATGGCCGGTGTTCCTGGCACCAACGGGCGCATCGCGCCTTTTTCATCACGAATCAGAAGCGGCCGTTATTAAAGCTGCGCATAAATTTGGCACGATTTATAGCTTATCCACACTCGCCACGACCTCGATTGAAGATGTCGCTGCTATATCAGCGGGCCCGAAAATGTATCAGGTATACATATTTAAGGATCGCGCGATTACCCGGGATTTTGTCGAGCGTTGTAAGCAGCAGAATTACAAGGCGCTGTGTCTAACGGTTGATACGCCCGTCGCAGGAAATCGCGAAAGGGATCTAATTACAGGATTTGGCGTGCCGCCAAAAATTAATTTTCGTAGCGCGATGAGTTACGCACGGCATTTTCCCTGGACGGTTCGCGCACTGTTAAACCCTCAGTTCGATATGGTCAATGTAACCAGTAGCCCAAGCGCATCGAAAGAAATTGGTGATGGAGTGATGGAATACATTAATAGCCAATTCGACCGCTCGATCAATTGGAAAGATGTCGAGTGGTTGGCTAGTTTATGGGATGGACCGTTAGTCATTAAAGGCCTGCAAACGGCCGAAGATGCAAAGAAAGCCGTCGACGCTGGCGCGACCGCCGTGATGCTGTCCAATCACGGAGGGCGGCAACTTGAGACATCGCCGGCGCCAGTTGATTGCATTGCACCGGTCGCCGATGCGGTTGGCGATAAGCTTGAAATTATCTGTGACGGTGGTATTCGACGCGGTACGCATGTCCTAAAAGCGCTTTCTCTTGGCGCTACTGCGTGCAGTATTGGGCGCGGATATCTTTTCGGTCTCGCGGCCGGTGGGCAGCGCGGCGTCGAACATGCACTCGGACTCCTGCGCTCAGAAGTCGAACGTGGCATGGCGCTTGTTGGTTGTAAATCCGTGCAAGAGTTGAGCGGTCGATACGTCCAGCGGCGCCGCTAGCCGGGGCATTCCGATGAGTACATTTGCGCAGGTGCATCCTAATGACTTCGTTTAGCGGATAGTCGCCGAGACTCTAATCCAGAAACAAAGAATTCGATAATTCACTGGTTTACCGAGAATTAGTCGTGTGGTTCAAAATCCGAAACTGCAGAAATACACTCGAAAATAGAGCATATAGGCTAATTGCGAGTAAACTCGAGTGGCGTTTTACATCAAGATTATTGTTGGTTACACGACGAAATTGTTGAAGAGGTAAGTATGTCTGGTGAAAGAGTGACGGGTACCGTTAAGTGGTTCAATGATGACAAAGGGTTTGGCTTCGTTGAGCACGAAGGTGGACAAGATGTATTTGTTCATCATAGTGCGATTCAAATGGAAGGCTTTAAGACGCTGAAAGAAGGTCAGAAGGTCTCCATGGAAGTGACAGACGGCCAGAAAGGCCCGCAGGCGGAAAACGTAATCGCCGAATAGTTATTGGTAGTTTGTGGTTTACTTAGGTTTCTTTAAACTGAACAAATCACAGCGGCCGGCTGCAGTGTGTCTCTGACGAGATTGGCAAAATGAACCATGATTATGCAGCCCGCGTTAGTCGCGATGTTTGATTCAGATATTGCGCGGGTGCTGCTGCGCCGCATAAACCTCTTTTTCTTCATCGTCCTGGCTGGATGTTCGTCCGCCGATAAATCCGAAACCGCGTTACAAATCGAGATCCCGCAATACTCGGGATCGGAAGCCTGCGGGGCTTGTCATGAGACCCAATTTTCCCGTTGGGAGAATTCGCATCACGCACAGGCCATGCAGCATGCATCGGTTGATTCAGTGCGTGGCGATTTTTCCGACGCAGAGTTTCAGCATTTCAATACGACCAGCAAGTTCTATCAACGCGACGATGAGTTTTTCGTGTTGACCGATAATGCAGAAGGTATTTTGCAGGAATTTCAGATTGCTTACACTTTCGGTGTCGAACCCCTGCAACAATATCTAATTGAATTCATTGACGGCCGTATGCAGGCACTTCCGCTTGCGTGGGATTCTCGTTCCGACGCGGACGGCGGACAGAAGTGGTTTCATCTTTATCCAAATGAACCCATCGAAAGTGAAGATCCGTTGCATTGGACTGGCCGTGAGCACAACTGGAATTTTATGTGCGCGGAATGTCATTCGACTAACCTGGTCAAAAACTATGCTGCGGACGCGGATTCGTATGCGTCGACCTGGTCGGAAATTAGCGTCGGCTGTGAAGCGTGTCATGGTCCCGCATCCAATCATGTCAACCAAGCGGCGAGCGGAGAGTTCAACAATCGATTTGGATTGGTGCTCGACCTGGACGACGCCGGGCGTGCGACGTGGGAAATGAACTTAGAGACAGGGATAGCAGCACGCACGGAATTTCGCACGCAGATTCCAAAACAACCAGAGGCTTGTGGTCGCTGTCATTCCCGGCGCGCCGTATCTGCAGCCGACTACCAGTTTGGGCGACCCTTGCTGGATACGCACACCCCCGTTTTGCTGGACGAAGGCCTGTATTTTGCGGACGGCCAGGTGCACGACGAGGTTTACGTTTATGGCTCCTTTATTCAAAGTCGCATGTACCAGGCGGGGGTTAGTTGTAGTAACTGCCACGATCCGCATAGTGGCGAGCTACACACCGGGCCCGATCCAAATTCGGTTTGCGCAGGATGCCACTTGCCGACGCGCTTTGCCGCAACGGAACATCATCGGCATGAAGCGGAGTCTGTCGCCTGTGTTGACTGCCATATGCCGGCTCGCGATTACATGGTCATCGACAGCCGACGCGATCATAGTTTTCGGGTGCCTCGACCCGATCTTACTGAGGCGACTGGTTCGCCGAATGCGTGCAACCAATGTCACGATGATGAGGACCCCGCATGGGCAGTTGCTGCTTTGAACCGTTGGTATGGTGCTAGCGACCGGCCACATTTCGGGCTTGCTCTGCATGCTGCCAGTGGCGGTTCCCCTGATGCGAACATTGAGCTCCTGACGGCCATAAATGCCCCCGGGACGCCACCGATCGCTAAGGCGACCGCATTGTCAGTACTGCGACCGCCATTGTCCCAAGGCGCCGCAAACACGATTCAAGAGGCTCTGAGTTATGGAGATCCTTTGGTTCGGATCGGTGCTCTGCGGGCGCTTTCCGGATTGCAACCAGACGCGCAAGCAGAGTTAGCCGGGCCGCTGCTGTCTGATTCCATTCTTTCTGTGCGAATCGAAGCAGCGCGAATTCTATCGCCGTTGCGTTCCGTAATGCCGGTGAGGTTCGTGAGCCCATTTTCGACCGCCGAAATCGAAATGATTGCCGCGTTGGATGAAAGTGCAGAAAGACCGGAGTCGCGCGCCTATTTTGCAAGCCTTCGTATTGACGCGGGCGATATTGTGGGTGCGGAACAGGAATTTGCGCAAGCGCTATCAATGGAACCTAACTTTACGACCGCGAGAATAAATTTTGCTGACATGTATCGGCAAGCTGGTCGTGATAGCGATGCAGAAGAAGTGTTACGTGAAGGTTTGGCGTTGACACCAGACTCAGCCGCCTTACGCCATTCATTGGGTCTCGTGCTAGTCCGTATCGGCCGTCAGGACGATGGCTTGCTTGAGTTACGACGAGCGATGGAACTGGATCAAGTTAATCCACGCTATTCTTTCGTTTATGCGATAGCACTAAATTCTCTTGGCCAATCACAAGCGGCAACAGAGTTTCTTTTCTCTATCAAAGACCAATTTCTTTACGATTTCGACATTCACTGGGCATTGGCAACAATGCTGCGCGATCAGGGGCGATTCAATGCGGCGCGCGACATAGCCAGCGATCTTGTAGAAAGATTTCCGGATGCATCACAGGTGACTTCGCTGCTCGACTCATTACCGTGAGTGTTCGCAACTAAAACAGAATTCTACAGCCCGCTAATTCCGTCCCACGTAAGTTTAAGGCCGACGAAAAATAAACTACCGTAGACAAACTTAAAGAAAAATTCTTGCGATACTCTTTTGTGCAGCCAAAAGCCCAGCAGTATCGATATTGGCGCAAGCATCATGAGCGCTAATGATGTCTTAAGGTTGCTTGCATCCAGTTGACCTAGCCACGCATACGGAACCAATTTGACGTAATTGGCAACCGCAAAAAATACGGCGGTTGTTGCGACAAAAGCCGTCTTGTCCAGTCCGCGGCGCAGCAAATACATGCCGAGCGGAGGGCCCCCGGCATGGGCGACGAAACTGGTAAATCCGGATATTGCGGCCGCCATGATGCCAATGACAGGGCCAAAATTTTTCTGACGAGCGCTGCCGGATCGCAGGTGTTGTAGCCAGTGATGCAAAGTGAATGCGATTGAGATTGTGCCCAGCAGCAGCAGAATGATTGCCGGGCTCATCTCGCTGAAAAGCAGAGTGCCAGACGCGATGCCGATAAATAAAGCGGGAATGATAAGTTTCAATTCAGGCCATACCCACTGGCCGCGGAACGTCCACAAAGCGACCAAGTCCATTGCGCAAAGGATGGGTAGGAGGATGGCAGCCGCCTGCAGCGGAGAAACGACCAATGCCATCAAAGGCACTGCGATGACCCCCAGACCGCCTGCGAAACCGCCCTTGGAAATGCCGTAAATCATGACGGCAGGTATCGCGACGAGGTAGAAATAAGGGTCAGTGATCAAGGGTAAGCCCGGTACTTGGGTGGCGCAAAGGATAGCAGGGCTCGCGGCTGGTCTTGGCCGAGATGGTGTGAAAGCGACTTGTCCGTCATTGCGAGCACAGCGAAGCAATCCATAAAGCGCTGAGTTAACTGGATTGCTTCGTCGGCTACGCCTCCTCGCAATGACGATTTTACTATTTTCACACAGCCTCCGCCGGTCGCGGCGCCA
>JABIUH010000278.1 GCA_018701055.1 Woeseia sp.
CCGCATTATCTGCATGGGGAGAATGTACTGCGGGCGCCTGCGGATCTTGCGCATTGCACGTTGTTGCATGACGCAACCAACGAAAATTGGTCTGCCTGGTTAGATCTTGCAGACGTATCGGATGTCGATGCAAAACGCGGAACGGTGTTGGATGACACCAACGTCCTTATTCGAGCCGCCGTTGATGGCTTGGGTGTTGCATTGGTCTCACGGATCTTTGTGGAGGATCATTTGCGCGCGGGCCGTCTGGTGCAGCCATTCAAACCCGTGTTGTACGACGAACGTGCCTACTATGTTGTATGTCCACCCGCACACTGTGAGCGACCGGAAGTGGCCGCATTCAGAGACTGGTTAATCGAACAATCGGAAGTGCTGCAGGCTGTTAACTAATTTCTGCACGCATGCCCTTGTACAAACTGGCGCACATTAGCAACAGGATGATGCAGAACGGCAAGCCTACCGATATCGCCAACGCTTGCAGCGAGCTCATGCCGCCGCCCAGCAGTAACACGATGGCGACCAGGCCCACCAGCACACACCAAAAGACGCGTTGTCGCACAGGTGCGTCCATTTTTCCGCCCGCCGTGATCGTGTCGACCACTAAGGAGCCGGAATCGGCTGACGTGATGAAAAATATTGCGATCAAAACCAAACCAAGCATAGAAACAAGTTCTGTCATCGGCAGTCCGTCGAGCATTTTGAACAGCGCGAGTTCTGGTGCTGCGTCCGCAACGCCGCGATAGCCGTCGTTTACCAACTGATCTATTGCCGTTCCACCGAATGTCGACATCCAGATAATCCCAATGATGGTCGGGATGATGAGTACCCAAGTGATGAACTCGCGTGCGGTGCGCCCGTAACTTACCCGTGCGATGAACATGCCAACAAATGGAGACCACGAAACCCACCAGGCCCAATAGAACGTGGACCAAGCATGGTAGAACGCAGTGTCTTCCCGTCCGACCCAGTTACTCAGCTTTGGCAGAAAATAGAGGTAGTCAACTGTTGCCGTAAAGAAGGTTTTCAAGATGAGCAGAGTGGGTCCCGCAATGATCACGAAAAGTAATAAACATGCGGCGAGACCCATATTGATTTCACTCAGTCGTTTGACGCCTTTGTCGAGGCCGGCAACAACCGAAACCAGAGCGATTGCAATGACGCTCGCGACGATTAAGACCTTACTGACCGGGGTAACTTCGATTCCAAACAGATAGTTCAGTCCGCCGCCAAGCTGTTCAGCGCCAAATCCCAAGGACGTGGCTAAGCCGAAAATTGTGGCCAGTACTGCTGTGATGTCTACAACATGACCGAATGGCCCCCACACAGCTTTTCCGAACAGGGGGTAAAAGGCCGAACGCATTGTCAGCGGCAAACCGCGGTTGAAGCAAAAGAAAGCGAGTGCAAGACCGACAACAGCATAAACTCCCCAGGCATGTAGACCCCAGTGGAGAATCGCTGCTGACATGCCTGCGCTGGTGGCTGCCTCGACGTCGTTAGGATCGATTCCTAATGGCGGATTCAGTGAGTGCGTAACCGGTTCGAGTACGCCGAAAAACATCAGTCCAATGCCGACGCCGGCCGAAAACAACATCGCAAGCCAGGCTGGGTAGCTGTATTTCGGTTTCGCATTTGTACCGCCTAAGCGAATGCGACCAAGTTTGCTGTAGGCGATGAATAGTCCGAATAGTACGAAAAAATTCATCGAAATCATGAACACCCAATCGAATTTGGTCGTGATCCAAATGCGTAGGTCAGAAAAGGCCGCGCCCGCTGAGTCGAGAAAAAAGATTGTTATTGCGACGAACGTGACGACTAATGTTGCCGAAACAATGAATACCGGGTTGTGGACGTCCAGGCCCAGCCAACGAATGTTGTCCTGACCGATCGTATATTCTGAGTTGCCAGGTTTTTGGTTCGAGCTTGGTTCAATCGTCAAGCGGTTTCTCCAATTTCGATCTATTCACTCTAAGGTAGCTGCAACATGGTACAAGCTGGAACAGTAAGTCGTCTCTAACCCTCTACGAGTCGCTACGAGACAACTCCGTCTGCCATAGCGCTTTGCCCAGGCCAAACATCATCAAAACCAAAATGATTGAGAACGGAACGGCAATGATGGTTGAGGCTGCCTGCAATGCGGACAACCCGCCGTTCAACAGCAAGAGACCGGCGATTAGCCCAATGGTCGTGCCCCAGAATACACGTAATGCAACAGGTGGGTTCGTATCGCCAACAAAAATGATTGTGCAGATGACCAGGGTTCCGGAATCAGATGAGGTCACAAACCAGGTGATGATTAGGGTTGTCGCGAGCATCGCGAGTGCCCAGGTTGCCCAATCGACCTGCATGAGCTCAAACATGGTGAACAACGCCTGCGTCATGTCAGCATTGACCGCATCGACCAGGCCACCGCCACCATTCAGCTCGATGTCCAGGGCTGTCGCGCCAAATACGCATAGCCACAAAAAACCGATAAGCGTCGGCGCCAGCAAAGTTCCGGCAACATATTCGCGTAGCGATCTGCCGCGCGATATCCGCGCCATGAACATGCCGACAAAGGGGCCCCAGGAAATCCACCAGCCCCAATAGAAGATTGTCCATGCACTCTGCCAGGATTTGTCTTCCGCAGGATCAACCCACAAACCCATAGGAATGAAGGTCGCGAAATAGTCAGCGGTGCCGTAAAGGTACGCCGTAAAGATAGCCAGAGTCGGGCCGCCGATGATAATAATGCCAAGCAAAATGATGCTTAGCCAAATATTCAGTTCGCTTAAGCGACGAATGCCGCGATTGACACCGGATACCGCCGAGACTGTGGCGATGGACGACACGCCTAGTATTAGCACTAACTTCGACATCGGGGTCGCTTCAATGCCGAATAAATACTCGATCCCGGCCGACATTTGCGACGCGCCAAGTCCGAGTGTTACCGCGATACCAAAAAGTGTGCTGAACACGGCGACGATATCGATGACATTACCGATCGGCCCGTAGATGCGATCGCCAAGTAGTGGATGCAGTGTTGAACGAATGCTGAGCGGCAATCCTTTTCGAAACGAAAAATACCCGAGGCATAAGCCGACCATTGAATAGACGGCCCAGCCATGCAGTCCCCAATGAAAAAGCGTAATGCGTTGCGCGATGATTGCCGCGTCGGCGGATAGGGGTGTAACCGATTCTTTCTCCAGGAACGGTCCGGCTTGAAGATGAAAGACTGGCTCTGCAACACCGTAGAACAAAATACCGGTGCCGACTCCCGCGCTGAACAGCATTGCGAACCAGGAAAACCGGCTGAATTCAGGCGTTTCGCCATCGACGCCTAAGGTGACACGACCATACGGTGATACGGCCACGCCGATGGTAAAGAGCATATACAGGGTGACGACCCAAAAGAGGTAGCCAGTCAGATTCTCTGCGATGAATTGTTGTGGTTCGCCCTGCAGGCTACTGGCGAATCCAGGAAAAATGAGTATCGCGCTAACGAAAACGAGGGCTAGCAACGCCGATGAGATACCGACAACCGGATTGACGCGTTCAAACCACGTTTTAACCATCGGCGTATCGCCTGCGCATCGTTTGCGCGACCCGTCTAACAGTCCAACGTGTTTTCAGATTCCCATGGTGTAATGGTTCGCGTAAAACGTTGCCACTCCTGGTTTTTCAATTTTACGTAGCTGTCAATAAACTCATCGCCGAACGCAGTTCTCGCAACGCTGCTCTTGTCGAGCATGCGAATCGCATCCAGAAGGTTAGTTGGCAGTTTACGAACCTTCTTGAGTTTGTGTTGCTCGGTGTACATATTGAGATCAATACGTTTGCCAGGATCGCGCTTGTTGTTAACGCCATCCATGCCCGCCGCGACTACCGCAGCCTGAAGCAGATAAGGATTGGTGGCGCCATCCATCAATCGAATTTCAAAGCGACCATTGTCGGGAATGCGCACCATATGCGTGCGGTTATTGCCAGAGTAGGTGATGGCATTCGGAGACCAGGTTGCGCCGGAAGAAGTCACTGCAGCATCGACACGTTTGTAACTGTTGACGGTAGGGATAAACATTGCTGCCATTGAATCGGCGCTGTGCAATACCCCGGCTAAGAAACTGTAGGCAAGCTTGGATAAACCCATTTCATCTTTCTTGTTCAGGAACAAGTTTTTCTTGCCTGCTTTGTCCCACACTGAAACGTGTGCATGACAACCGTTGCCCGTCAAATGCGGGAAAGGTTTCGGCATGAATGTCGCGCGGTAGCCGTGATTTTCAGCAACCGATTTCGCCATGAACTTAAAGAACGTGTGGCGATCAGCGGTGGTCAGACAATCAGCATAGTCCCAGTTCATTTCAAACTGGCCATTCGCGTCTTCGTGATCGTTTTGGTATGGATTCCATCCCAGCGCCAACATTGCATCGCAAATCTCGGATATCACATCGTAGCGGCGCATCAATGCAGACTGGTCGTAACAGGGCTTCGCGTTGGTATCCATATCATCCGAGAGCGCATCACCTGCTGGATTGATGAGAAAGAATTCGCATTCAACGCCGGTTTTAACAACGTAGCCTTTCTTTGCGGCCGCCTCTATTTGCCGTTTGAGGGCAACTCGTGGTGACGCCTCAACGGGCTTACCGTCCATCCACAAATCCGCAGCAAGCCAGCCGACTTCGGGTTTCCACGGAAGTTGAATGAGACTGTCGGGGTCCGGGAGCGCAAACATATCGGGATGCGCGGGCGTCATATCCAGCCAGGTCGCAAAACCGGCAAATCCTGCACCGTCTTTTTGCATGCCGCGTATCGCGCTGGCGGGAACTAACTTGGCGCGTAAGTGGCCGAGGAGGTCAACGAAGCTGACCAGAAAGTATTTGATGTTCTTGGCTTTGGCGATGGCGCCTAAATCTTTAGCCATGGATAGCCTTCCCTTTAGTTTTTTGTGAGGTGTAGGTGCTTAGTACTTGCCTGGTATCCAATCGGTTCCCGCTAACGGTACCTTCGCCATCGCTGCAGCTTCGACTGTCAGCGCGGTGAGATCTTCAGGTTCCAGATTTAACACATGAGATTTGCCACAAGCGCGAGCCAGTGTTTGCACTTCAAGCACCATCGTGGCGAGGTAATTCTTTAGCCATCGAGCGCCTTGTTCAGGTTGCAGGCGTTTCTCGAGTTCGGGATCTTGTGTCGTTACACCGACCGGGCAGCGTCCGGTATGACAATGATGACAATGTCCTGGTGTTGTTCCCAATGCGGCGTAGTCGTCAGGATAAATATTGCGATTACAGCCCAGCGCCACCATTGCAGCGCTGCCGATTGACACCGCGTCGGCGCCAAGTGCCAATGCCTTCGCGACATCAGCGCCACTGCGAATCCCGCCGGATACGATTAGCTGAACCTTACGATGCATGCCTAGTTCTTGGAGGGCTTCGACCGCCATGCGAACTGCCGGCAGTGTGGGAATGCCAACATGTTCGATAAAAACATCTTGGGTTGCGGCCGTGCCGCCCTGCATGCCGTCGACCACGATGACGTCGGCCCCGGACTTAACCGCAAGCGCGACATCATAGTGCACACGGGTTGCCCCGACTTTCACATAGATTGGAATCTGCCAGTCGGTAATTTCGCGCAATTCCTGAATCTTGATTGCTAAGTCATCCGGTCCGGTCCAATCGGGGTGCCGACAGGCGCTGCGCTGATCGATGTCTTCCGGTAGGTCGCGCATTCCGGCGACCCTTGAGGTGATCTTGTGGCCCAGCAACATCCCGCCCCCGCCGGGCTTCGCGCCTTGACCGATCACCACCTCCAGCGCATCGGCGCGCCGCACGTCGTCCGG
>JABIUH010000031.1 GCA_018701055.1 Woeseia sp.
CGTAAATAAATCCTGGACGACTTTCATTCCGACTTCGGCCGCCCTGGCGCCGTCAGAATGTCCGCCCATGCCATCGAATACCAGCATGATCGCGGCATCCTCACCAACCACGACTGCGGCCCGGTCCTGGTTGTCCGTGCGATCACCTACCGCAGATACTTTGGCGTACTCGATTTTCATTTCAGTTAAATCACAATTCGTCTAGGACACTAAATCGCTGTCGCCCTCGCCCTCACCGGCCAGCCAGCTTAGAATAAATAATCAGATAAGAAAAACGACTGCATTCTCAAACCACTGGAATTCGGGCAGTATCCCGCCACGGCGTGTGTTTATCCGTGATGGAAACACCAGATTCGCCTTGTACTTTGAACTTTCCGTTCATAGGCAACAACCATGAAACAATCGATCAGAGGTTCCTTAACATGTTAAACAGTATGACCGGCTTTGCTCGCGCCGTTGCCGAAACACCATTCGGTACGCTGACCTGCGAGCTGCGAGCAGTGAATCATCGGTATCTCGACGTGCAGTTCCGTCTACCCGAGGAATTGCGGCCCAAAGAGGTTGATCTGCGTACGAAGATCGGCAACTGCTTGTCTCGCGGCAAGGTCGAGTGCTCATTTCACCTGCGGAGAAGCAGCGCCAGTTCGAGAGGACTCAATCTCAATAGCGATCTGATTCAACAGATTAGCGCGAGCATCAAGGACATAACCGCAGCTATGGACGATACACGTGCGCCTGATGCGCTGGATGTTCTGCGCTGGCCAGGCGTTGTCACGGATCCGGAAATTGATGCGGAGCCGTTATTTGTAGAGGCGCTGGCGATCCTGGATGTGGCATTGTCTGAAATGCAGGGGATGCGCGGCAGCGAGGGAGAGCGCATTGCCACAATGCTCGTCTCTCGATTGGATGACATTGTCGTGATAGGTGCCAGCGTTCGAGAACGCATGCCACAGGTCCTGGATGCGGTTAGGGCGAAACAAAAAGAACGTATCGACAAACTCGATCTTGAGGCCGATCCGGCGCGACTTGAAACAGAGCTTGCCCTTATCGCGCAAAAACTAGACGTCGATGAAGAGCTCGATCGACTCGAAAGCCATGTCAGCGAAGTGCGCGGTGCGCTGGACAAAGATGAAGCCGTTGGACGTCGCCTTGATTTTCTTATGCAAGAGTTAAATCGCGAGGCAAACACTTTGGGTTCGAAGTCTGCCGATAAAGAAACCACCAACGCCGCGGTCGATTTGAAGGTGCTGATCGAACAAATGCGCGAACAGATCCAGAACGTCGAGTAAAGAGTGTGAACGCCGCCGGCAGCCTTTACGTAATTGCGGCCCCTTCGGGCGCGGGCAAGACCACTTTGGTCAAAGCGTTGGTCGAGCGAAACCCGGCTTTGAAATTTTCTATTTCCTATACGACGCGCCAACAAAGAAGCAACGAAGAACACGGTCGCGACTATTTTTTCGTCGACGACCAGGTGTTTCTCAACCTTCGGGAGCGGGGCGAACTTCTGGAATCTGCGGTGGTTTTTGACAACCACTATGGGACGAGTCGCTCACAAGTTGAAGAACATCTCGGCGCGGGGGCCAACGTCATTCTCGAGATCGACTGGCAAGGCGCGCGACAAGTGCGTGACTCGATGCCAGCGTGTGTCAGCATATTCATTCTGCCGCCATCCCGCCCTGAACTTGAACGGCGCCTGCGTGGTCGGCAAACGGATAGTGAGGCCGTGATCGCGCAACGGCTGGCGGATGCCTTGGGCGATATGTCGCATTGGGACGAATTCGACTACGTCATCATAAATGAAGATTTAGCTGAGGCCGTCGACAGGCTCGAGGCAATCTTGACCGGTGAGGGCGAACGAAACCCTGCCAGCCAAGCGATGTTGATCGAACAGATCAATAATATTCTGGTGTAAAGATGCAATTCTGCGCTAGACTGGTGGGTCTTGATTAAAAAAAGTGCCCGCAATGGGCATTCGTGGAGTAGGAATTCATGGCCAGAATTACGGTCGAAGATTGTCTCAGCAACATAGACAACATATTTGAAATGGTATTGGTTGCGGCCAAACGAGCTAGACGCGTTGCTCACGGCGCTGATGCTTTGGTTGAAGTTGAGAATGACAAACCGACAGTTGTTGCGTTGCGCGAGATTGCAGCAGGCCACATAACGCCTTCTATTCTCGAGGAAATTGAAACGCCGATGCCCGAGGAATTCATGCAGCCCGAAGCCATAGAAGAGATTCTGCCTATGCGCGGGATCTCCATCGGCGACTGAACACTGCAAGAACAGCTACATCTGGGGGTCAGAGTAATACTCTGACCCCTTTTTCGTATCCACCTGCAAAATAAGCAGAACCGGATCAGAGTATTACTCTGACCCCGTTACTTTTAGCTATGATTCAGTCATGGATTACGCTGCCGCCCTTTTAGCCAAACTTCCCGGTACATCGCCTCGACGTAGCAAAGACCTCCGGCGCCTAATCGAAACGCTGGAGTCCTACATTCAGGACGATCAAATCGAGCAGGTCACCAAGGCCTACGAGTTCGGTGCACTCGCACACGCGGGTCAGACCCGCATGTCGGGCGAGCCTTATATCTCTCATCCGGTCGCTGTCGCGCAGTCACTGGCAGAAATGCGCCTCGATCCACAGACGATCGTAGCCGCCATTCTTCACGACGTCGTAGAAGACACTGATATTCCTGTTTCCATACTTAAAGAAGAATTCGGTGAAGAAGTTGCGGCGCTGGTCGATGGTGTGAGCAAACTCGATCAAATGCATTTTACGAATCGAGCCGAGGCGCAAGCAGAAAGTTTTCGAAAGATGATGCTGGCGATGATCGAAGACATTCGAGTCATTCTTGTAAAGCTCGCCGATCGTCTACACAACATGTCAACGCTGGATGCAATGCCACGCGAAAAGCAGGCGCGCATTGCACGAGAAACCCTCGAAATTTATGCGCCGATTGCGAATCGGCTGGGCATCAATCATTTGAAGGTTGCGCTCGAAGATTTGGGCTTTCGGTATCTCTATCCATTTCGGTATGCCGTTCTGAAGCGGGCGCTCAAACGAAGCAAGGGTAGCCAACGACAGATCGTCAAGAAAATTTCCGAGCGCATTCAGACCGCAATGGAAGAAGAAAATTTTTTTGGTGAGGTACATGGCCGTGAAAAGCACCTTTACAGCATCTATAAGAAAATGGCGGAGAAGAAACGCCTACTAAGCGATGTTGTAGATGTGTACGGTTTTCGTATAGTCGTCGACGACGTGAACACCTGCTATCGCCTACTAGGCATCGTCCACGGTCTTTACAAACCGATGCCGGGCCGATTCAAAGACTACATTGCCATTCCGCGCATCAATGGCTATCAATCGCTGCATACCACGTTGTTCGGTCCGAAAGGCCTACCGCTCGAGGTACAAATTCGGACCAAAGATATGGATACCGTTGCGGAAGCGGGTGTGGCCGCCCACTGGCAATACAAAGCCATCGATAAGACCACAGCGGGACCGCAGCGTCGCGCACGTGATTGGCTCTCGCATTTAGATGAGATCCAACAAACGGGAACGTCCGAAGAGTTCCTTGAAAGCGTCAAGGTGGATTTGTTCCCCGACAAAATTTATGTATTTACGCCTAAGGGTGATATTTTGCCGCTTCCCAAAGGTGCCACGGTTGTCGACTTTGCGTATGCCGTCCATACAGACGTTGGCAACCGCTGCGTCTCCGCAAAGGTTGACCGAACTCTGGTGCCACTGCGAACGACTTTGGAAAATAGTCAGACAGTCGAAATTGTGACCGCACGAGGTGCCAAGCCCAATCCGAACTGGGTCACTTTTGTCACCACAGCCAAGGCTCGCACAGCGATTCAGAAATACATGCGCAACATGCGCTCCAGCGAATCAGTCGACCTTGGCAAGCGGCTGCTCGACCGATCGCTAAAAGACCTCGGTTCATCACTACGCAAAGTCGGAAAAGTTCGTTTGCGCGAGGCGCTGGATGAACTCGATCTGGTCGAACCTACTAATCTCTATAGCCAGCTCGGTCTTGGCGAACGACTCGCACCGCTGACCGCGCGTTTATTGATCGGCATACCGGACGACGCTGATGACGAAACAACGACTGCAAATCTCGTCATTGCCGGTACCGAAGGCATGGTCGTTAGCTACGGCAAGTGCTGTTATCCGATCCCTGGCGATGATGTCATGGGTTATTTGAGCTCGGGTCGCGGCGTTGTCGTTCACCGTAATACCTGCGGCAACATGATTAATTTCCGAAAGCAGCCAGAAAAGTGGCTGGCCGTGAGCTGGGAAGAGGGTATTGATAGGGACTTCTCAAGCGAAATTCAGGTGGAGACAGTGAACAAGACCGGCGTATTAGCCGAGGTTGCCGCTGTCATCGCTGCCTCTGAATCGAATATTGAGGAGGTCTCGGTCATTAACCGCCATCAGGATGTGTCGTCTATGACATTCCTCCTACAGGTCAAAAACCGGGTGCATCTGGCGCGAATTATGCGCAACGTTAAGAATATGAAAAACGCCCACCGGGTTAGTCGCGATAATTAACAGCGACTAATCAAATACGCTCGCGTATCACGCATGCTGGATTGTAAACTGCACCTTGATTCGCACGCCTGAGAAGCGAATCATCCACATGCTTTACCGCGCAAGAATTAACATTATTTTTACCATCGGAGAGTCAGTTGACCAAAAATATAATATCAACCGATAACGCACCCTCAGCGATCGGAACGTACTCGCAAGCTGTTAGAACAGGCAACCTCGTTTTTGTGTCCGGCCAAATTCCACTTAATCCACAGACAATGGAAATTGTCGATGGGGATTTTGAGGCACGGGCGAGACGTGTATTCGACAGTCTTCGTGCGATATGCGAGGAAGCCGGTGGCAATCTCGATCAGATCGTGAAACTCACAATCTATCTAACAGACCTGGGTAACTTTGCCACGGTTAACAGCGTTATGGCGGAATACTTTACAGCGCCCTTTCCGGCCCGTGCCGCCCTTGAGGTTGCTGGGCTGCCGAAGGGTGTCGACATCGAAGCGGACGCAATTCTGGCTTTGTAGCTTCAACTTCAGATCCGGCTGGTTAGAATGACCAGAAAAGAATCCAGACTTGATTCAGCACTAACAGTTTTGCGTGGTGTTGGACCTGCGCTTGCGCAGACTTTACAGCGCCTCGATCTATATCGAGTAGAAGATTTACTCTTTCTGCTGCCGTTGCGGTACGAGGATCGCACGACATTAGTACCCATCGGTTCTGCTCGACCCGGCATGCGTTGTCTGATTTCCGGAGAGGTCCTGTTGGCAGAAACCGTCTATCGCGGCAGACGCAGTTTGTTGGTCCGAATAAGCGACGATAGTGGTCAGATTACACTGCGCTTTTTCTATTTCTCGCAGCAGCAACAACTACAGTTTCAAAACGGTGTCCGCGTTACTTGTTTTGGGGATGTACGAGCCGGGCCGAACAGCTACGAAATAGTGCACCCTGAATATCGGATCCTGCGCGAGCAACAGGAGCCAGAGGTCGATGATGCACTAACGCCAATTTATCCAATGACTGAAGGGGTCCAGCAAGGCCGCCTGCGAAATTTCGTCGCACAGGCGCTCGGCATAATGCGTTCAGAGGCGCCAGCCGAGCTCTTGCCGGAGGAAGTGCTACAGGACTTATCGCTACCGAAGTTAGATGCCGCCATTAGCTACCTGCATCAACCACCGCAGGATGTTGATCTCGCGAGCATTGAAGCAGGCAATCATCCCTGTCAGGTACGTCTGTCGTTTGAGGAGCTACTCGCCCATTACATGAGCCTGCGCAACTTACGCAATCTTGCGGCGCGTGAGTCAGCGCATGCTTTATTGGATAAGTCTGGTTTGCAGGAACGTTTCCTCGCGGCCCTGCCGTTCGCATTAACGAACGCACAGCAACGAGTCGTGGCCGAACTCAAAGCGGATCTACAGGTCGCCCACCCAATGATGCGCTTAATTCAGGGTGATGTGGGATCGGGTAAAACAGTCGTAGCGGCCATCGCTTGTGCACAAGCGGTGTCCGCCGGCGTACAGGTTGCCGTGATGGCACCAACTGAATTACTGGCCGAGCAGCACATGCGTAGTTTTTCCGATTGGTTTCAGAATCTGGACATAGAGCTCGCTTGGCTGTCAGGAAGTCAAAAACAAGCGGAGCGCCGCGCGTCGCTGGCGGCTATAGCCAGCGGACAAGCAAAAATTATTATAGGTACCCATGCGTTATTTCAGGACGCTGTTGAGTTTGCCAATCTCGCTTTCATAGTGATCGATGAACAACATCGCTTTGGTGTACATCAGCGAGTCGCGTTGCGTAACAAGGGCAAAGAGGGCGGCAAGCATCCGCACCAGTTGGTCATGACTGCAACGCCGATTCCGCGCACCCTTGCCATGGCTGCCTACGCAGATCTGGATACATCAGTGATTGATGAACTACCGCCGGGACGGCAGCCGGTCACGACGATTGCGCTGCCCGAATCCAGACGGGGCGAGGTCGTGGAACGTGTACGACAAGCCTGCGCCAAAGGACAACAGGCTTATTGGGTCTGCCCGCTCATCGATGAATCAGAATTGCTCGACTATCAGGCGGCTGAGGCAAGTTTCGAGATTCTAACGGATACGCTCGATACTCTTCGAGTCGGCCTTGTCCACGGCCGCATGAAGAATACGGCACGTGAAAAGGTCATGCGATCGTTCAAGGCAGGTGCTATCGATGTTTTAGTGGCCACAACCGTCATCGAGGTTGGTGTGGATGTCCCTAACGCGGGACTGATGATCATCGAAAATTCAGAACGAATGGGCTTGTCACAACTGCATCAATTACGCGGCCGAGTTGGTCGGGGCGCCGCACAAAGTCATTGCGTCATGTTGTACAAGCAGCCACTTGGGCAACTAGCGCGGAATCGACTTGCAGTTCTGCGACAGACTAATGATGGCTTTCTTGTCGCGCAACGAGATCTCGAGTTGCGCGGCCCCGGCGAATTGCTTGGCACCAAACAAACCGGCCTTCCGGAATATCGTATTGCCAATCTCGTACGCGATGCGGAGCTTATGCCTCTGGTGCAGAAGAGTGCGGAGACCATTCAGCAGCGCTTTCCGGATGCCAGTCGGGCGATCATCCGGCGCTGGCTGGGTAACGAGCACCAATACGGCAAAGTCTGAATCTGGTATTTTGCATCCTTGATTGGATTGGCGAACA
>JABIUH010000285.1 GCA_018701055.1 Woeseia sp.
CCAGCGCGTACGAAGTTTTCTGCTGTAACGGCAACTGGTGTTATCACGGATGGCGTATTTCAGAACGACGATTTTCTGGCAGAGCTGCCTTTCTTGCGTTTGACGGGGGCGGGCATGGTCGATTTGGTCTCCACCGAGGTCGATTACGGTTTACAAGTGAGTGTTTTTGATCGACCCGAGTTTATGTCGGGCGCAACAGAAGCCGAGCTTGCCGATTTCTCTGAGACGGTGGTGCCGCTTAAGATTACCGGACTACTTAGTGCGCCAAAAGTACGGCCTGATATCGAGGGAATCTACCGGGGTCGGGTCGAAGAGGCAATCGAGGAGAAGAAGGCAGAACTCAAAGATCAACTGTTGAACAGGCTGCTTGGTGGTAGTAACGATGCGCCTGTGGAAGGCGCAGTCGACGATGTTGCGCCAGAGGAAGAGCAAGAAGAAGACCTCGAGGATTAACTTAAGAAAGATTTACTCAAGAAGCTATTCCAGTAAATCAATCTTGAGGCAAACTCCAGAAATTCGTGCCAGTTTAACGCTGGCTATTCTGCTGCTTAGCTCATTTTGCCTCAATGCCGCTGAGCTGCGCAGCATTGAGGTCGAGCGCGACCACAATCACTACACCATGACGTCAGTGAGTTGGTTGGACGTCGAGTCCAAAGTGCTCTACGCGGTGTTGGAAAATCACGATCTTTTTACGCACTTTACGAGCGCGGTGGTCGAATCTCGCAATACGGAAGCTGATGGGGAAGGTTGGCCGCAGTTTTATTCTCGCTTTGAAGGCTGCGTTATCGTGTATTGCAAATCATTCATTCGTAATGGCTATCTTGAGTTGATGCCGCATACGGACCTGGTCGCTATCGTTGATCCCGATCGTAGTGACTTTAAACGCAGCGTTGAAACGTGGTCGCTGACCGAGGAAGATGGCGGCACGATCATGGAGTATACGTTCGACATGGAACCAGATTTTTGGGTGCCGCCTGTTATTGGTCCGTTCTATATCAAGCGCGCATTAAAAACAGGCGGTGAGAAAGCCATCGATCGAATTGAGGCATTAATCTGGGAGCAGGAAGCGGCTCTCGAGCAAGGCCCTAAAGTGGCCGTTGAGCAGAATCAAGAAGCGGCCGTTGAGCAATAAGGAATTTGCGGACAAGGTTGTCCGTTGGTTTAGTCTTCACGGACGTAAAGATTTGCCCTGGCAGGCCCAGCCAACGCCGTATCGGGTATGGATCTCCGAAGTAATGTTGCAACAAACGCAGGTCGCGACGGTAATCCCTTACTTCGAACGATTTATGATTTCGTTTCCAAGCGTCGAAGCGCTTGCCGATGCGGCGATCGACGATGTGCTCCATCACTGGTCAGGCCTTGGCTATTACGCGCGTGCCAGAAACCTGCACAAGTCAGCTCAACTAATCCGCGCCGAGTTCGATAATCAATTTCCAAGCGATTTCGACGATGTACTGGCGTTGCCGGGCGTAGGACGATCAACTGCGGGCGCGATTCTCGCGCTTTCGGGAAATGAACGGCACGCGATTCTGGACGGGAATGTAAAACGGGTCCTGGCGCGGCACAATGCGATCGATGGATGGGCAGGAAAACCGGCTGTTGCCCGTGCACTTTGGAAAATTGCTGAGGAAAAAACCCCGACTAAAGACATCGCCAAGTACACACAGGCGATGATGGATCTTGGGGCAACCGTGTGTACTCGTACCAAGCCGAGATGTCCCGAGTGCCCGGTTGTGGATAGTTGCGAAGCGCACGCTTTGGGAAAGGCGCTTGAATTTCCCGGCAAACGACCCAAGAAAGTAAAACCGTTGAAGCAAAAACATATGCTAATGATTCAGAATGGCAACGAAGTCTATCTAGAGCGACGACCAGCAGCTGGAATTTGGGGTGGCTTGTGGAGCTTTCCCGAGCTGGATGATGAAAACGAGATTGAAGCATGGTGCGATCGAGTGATCGGTGCGATTCCCGTTGATGTTGAACGATGGGATACTGTGCGTCATAGTTTTACGCACTTTGATCTGGATATTGAACCGATTGTGGTGACGCTGAGCCATGGCGCATGCAAAGTTCAAGACAACGGCGAAGAGGTTTGGTACAACGTTAACTCACCACAGCAGCTTGGTATTGCAGCGCCGGTGAGCGATCTAATTGATAAACTGAAAGAGCAGAATAGTTATGTCCCGAATGGTTAATTGCATCATCCTGAAAGCTGAAGCGGAAGGGCTCGACTACGCGCCTTATCCCGGCGAACTAGGACAAAAGATATACGACGGCGTATCAAAAGAAGCGTGGCAGCGATGGCTGGCTCACCAGACGACGCTTATCAATGAGAATAGGCTTACACCCATTGAGCCCGAGGCCCGAAAGTTTCTTGAAACCGAAATGGATAAGTATTTCTTTGGCGAGGGATCGGCAGCTCCGACTGGGTACGTGCCCGAGTAGCGTAACGGATTCGCGCTCCGGGATTACGGCAGCGAGAACCCGAGCGCCTCGCGCGCTCCCAACTCGGCCAATACGAGAAGTAACCCGTCCCAATCCCGTCTTTGCGAGGCGGCGCAGTTGAGGAAACCAGGCCGACCTTTTCTTTGCGAGGAGGCATAGCCGACGAAGCAATCCATTTCTATTGACGCGGATTGGATCGCGTCGCGTTGCTCGCGATGACGTTAGCGCGGAGTCGAGAGCCCGCCACACACCTTAGCTCCATTACGGAAACGAGGCGCACCTGAGCAATCCGTCCAAACCCCGTCACGGAAAGGACACTCACCTGAGGGATCCACCCCAACCCCGTCTTTGCGAGGAGGCGTAGCCGACGAAGCAATCCATTTTTCTTTTAACGCCAACCCGCTCGCAATGATGAAATAGGATATTTCGTTTCCCGCGTACTGGCCAACGTCGACAATCCAATCAGATAAGACGCCCGATCCGGGGTGGTCGAACTCCGACAAAACTTTTATTTCGATGCTTTGCTTGCCAGGTGGAAATGTAAGCATTGCTTCGAACCTTCCATCCCACGGCCCGTCTTCTTCGCGACCAAAGGGTTCTGTCGCATCTGCACGATGCATATCTACATCGTTAACGTTGACAATTTCTTCAATAACTCGAGCTTCCCCCAGTCGTTGGCCGAATGAAGGTCTGCAAACTCTGTTGGTTGATCTGGGTTTTCCATGCGCACGAATAGCTTCACGTGATCGATCGGACCGTAAACATTTCCGTGCGTGATTCTTATGACGGTTTCTTGATTTGCCAAAGGCGAGGCGAAGATTGTTTTTCCGAAGAGCACTGATTCGCCCCAATTTTCCAACCCCATTTGTTGTTAAAGCTAACTCTGGCTACTGCGACCATTTGTTCACCTCAATCCATATCGGGGGCCGTCCGTAGAGTTTCGCCTTATGGCAACGGTAATTCCGTGGATTTCGTCACCGTCCTAATCGCAACACTCGAATTCACTCGGGAAACCCCAGGCAAGCGTGTTAACCCCTCGTTGTGCAATCTTTCGAAGTCGGCCATGTCCGATACGACTACTCGCAGCAGATAATCGAACTCTCCCGTCATCAAATAGCACTCCATAATTTCTGGAATGTTTTTAACTGCGATCTCAAATGCGGCGAGCTCGCTTTGTTCCTCACGTCGCAGGGCAATGTGTACAAAAACGGTTCCCGATAAACCCGCTGCTTTCTGATCCAGCAGCGCCACGTACTTTTCAATCAGTCCTGCCTGCTCCAGCGCGCGGACTCGTCGTAAGCAGGCGGATTCAGAGAGGTTCACCAGATTGGCAAGCTGCACATTGCTGACCCGACCGTCGCGCTGCAGGGCGGTCAGTATGATTCGATCGAATCTGTCTAGTTTCATGAAGGAATTCTCTAATAATAATAAATTTATTAGCAGAATATGCCATAAATAGATCTATTTCGCACTGGAACGGCAAGAGAATTGCGAAGATAAGACGTTATCCTGTGCAGATAAATGAGAACAAACAAGATTCGGGGAGAATCGAGATGAAGGTCGGAGTACCTAAGGAAATCAAGATTTTGGAGTATCGCGTGGGCACGGTGCCGGCGGGTGTACGTGAACTTAGCAACGATGGTCATGAGGTCATCGTCGAAACCAATGCGGGTGCTGGCATCGGCATGACGGATGCGGATTATGAAGCAGCAGGCGCGAAAGTCGTGGCTACCGCAAAAGAAGTATATGACTTAGCGGATCTAATCGTAAAAGTTAAAGAACCGCAGCTCAGTGAATGCGGCATGTTGCGAGAGGGCCAGGTCCTGTTTACCTATCTGCATCTCGCTGCAGATCCGGCGCAAGCAGAAGCATTAGTTAAATCAGGTTCGACTGCGATCGCTTACGAGACGGTTACGGCAAATGATGGTTCCTTGCCTTTGCTAACGCCGATGAGTGAAGTAGCCGGTCGCTTGTCGATTCAAGCGGGCGCATTTGCCTTGCAGAAGGCGAATGGCGGGCGTGGTGTTTTGTTGGGCGGTGTACCTGGTGTTGCGCCGGGCAAGGTTGTTGTTATTGGTGGCGGTGTTGCCGGATTAAATGCAGCAGATATGGCGGTTGGACTTGGTGCGGAAGTGACGATCTTGGATCGCTCGGTGCCACGTTTACGAGAAATCGAAAAAATATATGGCGGACGAATCAAAACGCAGTACTCGACGATTCAGGCTGTCGACACATTGATTCCAGATGCGGACTTGGTCATTGGCGCCGTTCTGGTTGCAGGTGCCGCAGCACCGAAATTGGTATCAGCAGAGCAAGTTAGCAGGATGCGACCCGGTGCAGTTTTGGTAGACATCTCCATCGATCAAGGGGGTTGTTTCGAAACCAGTCGTCCGACTACGCATGCAGAACCAACTTATACCGTTGATGATGTGGTCCACTATTGTGTTACGAACATGCCGGGCGCGGTGCCAAGAACATCGACTTTTGCTTTAACAAACGTCACATTGCCTTTCGTTAAAGCGCTGGCGAATGACGGATGGCGTGAAGCCTTAAGAAAGGATGCACATTTGGCAAATGGTTTGAACGTGCATGCAGGACAAGTGAATTACGAAGCGGTGGCTAGGGAATTGGGCTACGACTACCAGTCAGCCAAAGATGCGTTGAATGCAGCCTGATCGACTTCCCTCTGATCAGGACGACTTTACTTAGCCGGGCGTAAGCCCGGCTTTTTTATGCAGGGATGTATTTATGCCGCGGAGCTCTTGGATGGGCGAGCGCGGTGGTTGTTTGTAAGCACTGGTCGTTGCGATGAGTCAGAATCCGATGGCCTGGTCTTTGTGAGTCGTTAAGCGGCCCCGAAATGTTCTGGAGCAATTTTGAACGCACGACGAATTGGCACGACAGCCAATTCGGACGAACGAATGAAATGAGTTCGCCCGACGGGCGAGATGCAGGATGTTGTCGGTCAATCAATCCATTTTCCCTAAATGCTGCTCTAACCTTCCACGCAATCAATCGCTAATAACAATTCATTCAAGTCATGAAAAGAAAAGGCGTTTTGTCCTGTCATATCCCGAATGCGTTGCACTCGTGAATAGATCAGATTCGGATGCACCGACAATGCTTTCGCGACCTGCAAAAAATTCATGTCAGTATCTGCATATGCACGCAACGTTGCCGCTAGCGATCCACGCGCCTTTTGATCCGCAGTAACAAACTTGTCGACCCACGCAGGAAGAGAAACGTCACCTTGCTGCTTGATGGCGCGCAACATGATTTGACGAACAGGAATTTCCGAGTACTGCACAACACGTTCAGCAACAGTCGCAAAATCCAAAGCGAGTCGGGACTCCTCTAAGGCGCGCGGAATGTGAAATGTCGACGGCTGATCCGCGCTCAAACCTAACAACACCGCTGGTCTCATTTTTGACAAGGCGGGCCGTACCCGTTCTGCGAGTGTCGTTTTAGCAACGGTCCATCGGGATACGCGTCGTGTTCCAGAAAAAATTGCGATAACAACGTTGTCATGAATGCCGAAAAGCTTTCGTACGGGTAGTGACGTTGTGACGTCATCAAGCGTCGATATCATTCGCTGTGCGCGCGGGATTATCCATTTCAGTTGGGTCTATAGGCTGCCCAGCAACCACGCAATATGATTAACGTTGATCGAGGTAACCGCCACGGCTCATGAAGTAACAGTTGAATCTCTATTGTTCATCAAGGGTTACCAGACTACTTGATGTTTCGAGCATCCTTTAATAGATCGTATGCCGCGTTAAGCTCGCGCGAACGCTCTTCAGCAACCGGCCGCATGCTTTCAGGTAACCCGCGACCGGCGAGTTTATCGGGATGGTTTTGACTGATGAGTTTTCGATACGCCCGTTTGATCTCGGCGTTGGTGGAATCGGGCGTGACGCCAAGCGCCGTGTAGGCGTCAGCAAGTAGGTCTTTCGTCGGTCGACCACCTGGTCCTGAACGCCTCCCAGTGGTGGCACGTAACAGCGCCTCGAGCTGAGAAACATCCGTCTCGTTCAACCCTAAACGCCGCGCGATGCGTACCAACATGACGTGTTCGGCAGGATCGACCCGGCCATCTGCAACAACGGCCATCACCTGTAATTGCAGGAATAACTGGATCAAGGGTGGGCGGCCACGACTTACTTTGGCGAACTCGTCGACGGCGGCATCCAGATCGAAATCTGACTGTTTACCGCGGCTGAAAGCGGCTTTTGCCTGATCGCGTTGCTCACCGTGCAAATTCATCATTTTGAATATCTGCTCGACAGCGTCGATTTCGTCGCGCGATACGACGTCATCTGCCTTGCAGAGCGCTCCCATGATGGAAAAAATGGAGTCGAAAAACTGCGACTGGACGACCCGCAAACCACCAATGATGGAGCGCCGCAGGGCAAGCCCCGCGTAATAGCCGCCGATACCGCCAATGAATGCGCCGGGCAGACCGCCCATGCCTACGCCGATCATGGCGCCAATAAATGCAATTAACATAGGTGTAGTCTAGCAACCTGGCGAGTGAGTGAGCACCTTTCATTAGACCGAAATTGCTCATCGCAGGACAGAAAGTAAGCGCTCGTAGGAGTGGCTTCCAGCCGCGAATCATAACTCGCCCTGCTAATATGGTTCGTCGCTATGTTAAGGCAGGCTTGACTGACCGGCTTGGCCTCGGTCTAATACGCGGCTCGCGAGTAGATGGATTTCTCCATCCCCGTCATTGCGAGGAACAAAGCGACGAAGCAATCCAGTCGTTCTGCAAAGAAAAGCACCACATTGTGGCCAGGTAGCTCAGTTGGTAGAGCAGCGGACTGAAAATCCGCGTGTCGGTGGTTCGATTCCGCCCCTGGCCACCATTCCATTCAAATACTTACGGCGGTTCTTCCCATCCGCGGGTTCCCCGTTTGGTACCAAGTGCCCATTTTGTGCCCACTTCGGCAGATCGTGAATGGCAAGATTGGATCAGGACTTGCCGCTGAGATCGAACAGCTGGTTTACCCATAAGCAGACATTGAAGTCGCGCCTCTCGAGCACTGACCTCCGAAGGCAGGGGTCACAGGTTCGAATCCTGTCGG
>JABIUH010000474.1 GCA_018701055.1 Woeseia sp.
AGCAATTACCTGGTCTACAACATTCGCGAACAGCGTATTAACGCGTCCTCGGGTGGCGATGGCGAACCGAAGGTGAGAATCACGTACACCCCCGGCGACTCCAGCGTGGCAGCGCCTGCGGAAGACGGCGAGGATGCCGCTGTCCCGCCAGAACCTGACAACGAGTCTTCCCGAGCAGACCCTGCTACGAACGATGGAGAGTCTGGCTGATGAGTATTCTGAGTGTTCAGGATATCGCCAAACGCTACAAATTTCGCGACGTCGTCAAAGGGATATCGCTCGAAATCACCAGCGGTGAAGTTGTCGGACTGCTCGGACCGAATGGCGCTGGGAAAACGACCGCGTTCTACATGATCGTCGGACTCATCGCCTCCGACCGTGGCCAGATTCTGTTGGACGGACAAGACCTTACGGCGTTGCCGATGCACAAGCGCGCCGGCCTTGGCCTAGGATATTTGCCGCAGGAAGCATCGATTTTTCGCAAACTCTCCGTTGAGCAAAACATACTTGCCATTCTTGAAAGCCGGAAAGAACTGGACCGGGCCGGTCGTGAACGTGAACTGGATCAGCTTCTGGAAGAACTTCACGTCGGACATGTGCGCACAAGCTTAGGCATCAGTTTATCCGGCGGCGAACGTCGTCGAGTTGAAATCGCGCGTGCGCTTGCTGCAAACCCGCGTTTTGTATTGTTGGACGAGCCCTTTGCAGGTGTCGACCCGATTTCCGTCCTCGACATTCAACGCATTATCAGACACCTGTCTGATCGTGATATTGGCGTCCTCATTACCGATCATAATGTTCGAGAAACTCTCGGAATTTGTGGCAGAGCCTATATACTAAGTGACGGCAGCCTGATTGCGTCAGGCTCACCAGATGACATACTGGAAAATCAGCACGTTCGAGAAGTGTATCTCGGACAAGAGTTCAAGCTCTGAGTCAAAATTGCAGAATCCATGTAAATATTAAAGGCGGAAATCGCTTCGCTGCGATTATCAAAGCGCAATGATGACATTGATTAAGAGCCTGCGATGTTAAGACCGACGCTGCAACTGAAACTCGGTCAATCGCTGACTATGACACCGCAGCTACAGCAGGCCATTCGCCTGCTGCAACTTCCCTTGCTCGACCTCAGCGCGCAGATTCAGGAAGCACTCGAAGAAAATGTCATGCTGGAAATGGAGGACCTCCCAGATGCCCCCAAAACTTCCGCGGAAACGACCGCCGAGATAGAGACCATTCGGGCTGAAGATAGTTGGCAGTCAAGTTCCATTGAGCGAATCCAGGATGGCGGCTGGAATGGCGAAGGCCGACCGATCAGCGAGTTCGCTGACGAATCCGGCCAATCACTGCGCGAACACTTGTTGTGGCAACTTGAGCTGGAAAATTTTTCTCCGCGTGAAGCGTTAATTGGTGAGGCATTAATCGATTCGATTAACGATGATGGCTATCTCACGGACGCGCCTGAAGACATCACAGACTTTATCGCAGCTGAAGCCGGCGTTTCAATTGAAGAAATTGAACAGGCGCTTAACAAAGTTCAACGACTTGATCCCGTCGGCATTGGCGCGCGCTCTCTATCAGAATGCATCGTTTTGCAATTGCGCCAATTGGAGTCGGACACACCTGGAGTCGAGCTGGCAATCAGCATGGCAACAGATTTTCTGCCGTCGATTGCCGCCAAAGAATATGGCGAAATCCGGCGCGCATTGCGCACCTCTGAGGAAAATTTCGAAGTTGCTTTAGCCCTGGTCAAGAGTTGCAATCCAAAACCCGGATTAGCGGTAAGCCCAGCGGCGCCCGAGTACGTCATCCCCGACGTATTCGTGCGCAAGATTGACGGTCGCTGGCAGGTTGAAGTGAGCGCGTCTGGCATTCCACGACTGTCCGTAAATCAACAATATGCGAAATTGTTGCGCGGCAGCGGTGATCACGCCGTCCTTCGCACGCAGTTACAGGAAGCGCGTTGGCTTGTCCGCAGTCTTGAAATTCGCAATGAAACATTAATGAAGGTCGCGACCTGCATAGTTGCCCGCCAACGGGAATTTCTCGAGCACGGCGATGAGGCAATGAAACCCCTCGTGTTACGCGACGTAGCCGAAACGATCGGTATGCACGAGTCAACGATCTCACGAGTAACAACTAGCAAATATATGCATACGCCGCGGGGTGTGTTCGAATTCAAATACTTCTTTTCAAGCCACCTTTCGACGGTTGACGGAGAAGATCAGTCATCAACGTCTGTACGCGCCAAGATTCGCAAGTTGATTGGTGCTGAAAACCCCGCGAAGCCGTTGAGCGATAACAAAATTGCAGCACTTTTGGCAGATGAGGGCATTACGGTCGCGAGACGCACCGTCGCCAAGTATCGCGAAGCGTTGAGAATTTCATCATCAAGCGAGCGTAAAGTCCGCAAACCAAAATAGGAATGTCAATCCAGAAAAACAGGAGAAAATTATGCAATTAGAAATCACAGGCCATCATGTCGACGTAACTGATCCGTTAAGAGAATATGTCGCCACCCGCTTGCAGAAAACAGAACGACATTTTGACCGAGTGACCAATGTGCATTGTATTTTGACCGTCGAGAAATTACGCCACAAAGCGGAAGCCACGGTGAACGTCAACGGCGCGCAAATTTATGCGGATGCGACAGAAGAGAACATGTATGTCGCGATTGACAGCCTGACCGACAAACTCGAACGACGTGTGCGTAAGCATAAAGAAAAGCTTGTTGACCACCACGCAAGAGAGTCATTGAAAAGAAATATAGACTGAATCGTTTGCGTAACGAGCGGGTGGGGAGTATTTTCGCGCCACTACGTTGGCCGAAATAGTCAAATAATAAGATTGCCATGAATCTCGAGAAACTTGTCAAACCCGATAGCGTGCTGTGCAATGTCTCTGCACGGAGCAAGAAGCATTGTCTGGAAATACTGAGCGAGCTGCTAACGCGCTCCAATCCCGACATCGCCAGCGAAGAAGTTTTCGCAAAACTCGTTGAGCGCGAACGCCTTGGTTGTACCTGCCTTGAGAAAGGCATCGCGTTTCCACGCTGCAGAATCAGCGGCTTGCAGTCGAGCTGCGCCGCTCTCATGCGTTTGACTGACCCGGTCGATTTCGACTCCATCAGTGGCGAATCAGTCGATCTCGTCTTTGGTTTAATGGTTCCTGAACACCTAAGCGATGCTGATAATGCGGACGTCAAGGCGTTGCTCGAGATACTGCGGGATCCAACGCTTTGCGCGAGATTGAGAGCCGCTACCAACAGTACCGATCTGAGCGCTGCGCTCCTAACCGGACAACTGGAACCCGTCGCTAAGCTCAACAGCGCGCAACACGGCTAGCCGAGGCGCAAGCGAGCAATGAATACAGAGAATCGCGTGATTATCGTAAGCGGTCTGTCCGGTTCAGGAAAGAGCGTGGCCCTGCATGCTCTGGAAGATCTGGGCTACTACTGTATCGACAACCTACCGGCCGCCCTTTTAGCATCATTGATTGATGAGGTGACGAGACCAGGAGAAAACGCTGCGTCGCGGATCGCAGTAGGGGTCGATGCACGCAATTCGCGAGAAAATCTCTCTACACTTCCAGATGAAATTCTAAGCTTGCAGGCGTCCGGCATTCAGACCGACCTGTTATTTCTGCAAGCGAGCGACAATGTTCTGCTGAAGCGCTTCGGCGAAACTCGTCGCCGACACCCGCTCACTACGGGTGACAGCGATCTCCACACCGCGATTAAGCGAGAACGTGATCTGTTAGGGCCGGTCATTAACGCTTCTGATTTACTCATTGATACCACGCGCCTGAGTGTGTACGAACTGGCGGATGCGATTCGTGAGCGCGTCGATCGACGCACATCCCGCGCTTTGTCTATTTTGCTGCAATCGTTCGGCTTCAAGCATGGAATACCAACTGACGCTGATTTCGTTTTCGATCTTCGCTGCCTACCCAATCCCTATTGGCAACCTGAGTTGCGTAGTCTGACCGGCCTGGATGCGGCGGTCGGCGAGTTTCTCGATGCAGAAGAAACCTACTTGAAAATGTACGAGCACATTCTTGGTTTCTTACATAGCTGGATTCCGGAATACATCAAGGTCAAGCGCAGCTACCTTACGGTCGCGCTCGGTTGCACCGGTGGCCAACATCGATCCGTGTATATGACGGAAAAACTGGCGCAAGCGCTAGGCGACATACATGACAGTATTCATACTCGCCACAATGAGTTAGGGAACAATTAGAAAAGTTCTTCCTCATTGAATTCAACTATCCGCACCAGCATCAGTGCGCGACCCCGTTACTTGTTTAAAGTGCATTCCACAAATACTCCCTGACACTCCACGTCAACATCGCTACACTCTGCGACGACTCCTATGACATCGCTTTTGATGTCACGGATCGCGCCGACTGACCGGAGGCAAAACTCATGGAAGCGAGAAAGCACACTCTGACAAATCTTTCTCTGCTGCGCGAACGGCTCAGCAGCGGACGCCTACGCTCGGCAAAAATGCTCGTCGGCAGCCTGCATCCATCAGAATTAGCCCGCCTCCTCGAATCATTGCCCATTACAGATCGCGCCTTCATTTGGGAAATGATCGAGCCCGATGACGAGGGTGATGTTCTGGTCGAGCTTGCAGATGAGGTCCGCGATGGCCTGATCCAGAGCATGCCGGCCGAAGAAGTTATCGTCGCGCTAGACGGTATGGAACCGGACGACCTCGCCGATCTCGTCGCAGATTTGCCCGAAGCGTTAACACAGGAAGTCCTGCGCTCGCTAGACCAGCAGGATCGCGAACGACTGGACACGGTTCTTTCCTATGAAGAGGACAGCGCCGGCGGACTGATGAATCTCGATGTCATTACCGTGAGACCAGATGTCACGATCGAAGTCGTATTGCGATATTTACGTGCGCGCGCGAATATTCCAGATGGTACGGACAGCATTTATGTTGTCGATCGTAATAACGAATACTTCGGCTCGGTTTTTTTATCACGTCTTTTGACGCTCGACCCTACAAGCTCAGTCGCCGAAATCATGTCTACCGATATGCATCCAATTCCCACGCAAACATCGGCAGAGGAAGTTGTCTGGGAATTTGAGAATCGCGACCTACTCTCAGCGCCAGTGGTGGATGAGCAAAACCAACTCGTTGGTCGAATTACAATTGACGACATTGTCGACGTCATTCGCGACGAAGCGGAACACTCAATAATGGGTGCAGCAGGCCTCGACGAAGAAGACGATATGTTCGCACCGGTTGTACGTAGCGCCCGGCGGCGAGCACTTTGGCTTGGTATAAATTTGGCGACCGCGTTTCTGGCCGCATCAGTGGTAGACCTTTTTCAGACAACACTGGACAAGATCGTGCTGTTAGCCGTATTGATGCCAGTCGTCCCCAGCATGGGCGGCGTAGCCGGGAGCCAATCTCTGGTTGTCATCACTCGCGCGATGGCGCTCGGTCAGGTAGACCGCAACAATGCAAAGAGAATTCTCAGGAAGGAGTTCTTGGTGGGAATGTTGAACGGTATCGCCTGGTCAATCGTTGTCGCATTGGCTACTTATTTCTGGTTTGGAGATTGGGCCATCGGTTTGGTGATCGCCGGCGCTATGGCAATTAACATGGCAGTCGCGGCCGTTGCCGGATTTTCAATACCATTGGCGCTGAAGCGCCTGAATATTGATCCTGCTCTCGCTGGCGGTGTCGTATTAACGACCATCACAGATGTGGTCGGATATTTTGCCTTCTTAGGATTAGGGGCACTCTATTTATTGTAGATCTAATCGGACCTGGAGGCAGTTAGCGGCGCATAAACGGCAGCGTCCAAAACGAACGCTTGCCCTCGTCGCTCGTCTTTGCCAGCGGCTTTTTGGGTTCCAGTCCACGCAAATCTTCACTAACCCAACTCGGTGCAAATAGTCTCGGCACATCCTCCCCAGTGACGAAGTCGAGCAGTTGATCTTTGATCTTCATAGCATCCTGATAGCCAAGATTGATCAATTCTTTCGTATACGCCTGTTCGAAAAGCAAATAACTTAGCAGACGTCCTTCGCTCGCATTACGTCCGGCAACACCGCGAAGAAGCGCGCGCACCGGGCGCGGCATTTCATCGCGACAGTCGATGGCAATCTCGCGCAAATCGCGACTCGGTAATACGACCATCGTATCAATGGGTCGCACTTTTGGAAAAA
>JABIUH010000227.1 GCA_018701055.1 Woeseia sp.
CGGATATTGTCACCATGGGTAAGCCGATGGGAAATGGTCATCCATTGGCAGCGACTGTGACCCGTCGAGATCTTGTCGATAGCTTTTCCCAATCCACACACTATTTTAATACCTTCGGCGGCAATCCAGTTTCGTGTGCAGCAGGTCTTGCGGTACTCGATGTTATTGAGAAAGAGGGCCTGCAAGACCATGCTCTGGAAGTTGGGTTATATCTAAACGCCGGAATAAACGAACTCGCGACGCGCCACCTTGCCATCGGTGACCTTCGCGGTGATGGGCTGTTTAAGTCGATCGAGATGGTCAAGGATCGAGAAACCCGTGAGCCCCATAGTGATCTTGCACCGAGGCTTGTTAATGCCTTGCGCGAGCGACAAATTTTATTGAACTCAAGCGGTGTGGACGACAATATATTGAAACTGCGCCCGCCAATGGTGTTTACCAAAGAACATGCAGATCATTTCTTGCAGGTTTTTGATGAGGTATTGGTTGCCGCGACTTAAAAACTGGAACACTTAGATGATTAAAAGAATAATTTTTCTATTGGTTTTTGCTTTAGTGGCCGGTTGTGGGCGAGCACCGGCAGATGGCGCTCAAGACATTGCGAGCCAATTGAGAAAGTCAGAGCATCTCGCGGGCTACTTTGATCTGTATTGGGATAAGCAGCAAGGTCGCCTGATCGTAAAGATTGATTCGTTCGATACGCCATTCTTATACGTCTCGTCGATGGCGCGCGGCGTTGGTTCCAATGACATCGGATTGGATCGAGGCCAACTTGGCGGAGAAAAGGTCGTTCGGTTTCAACGTTCAGGCCCAAAGATTCTCTTAGTGGAAGACAACCTGGACTATCGTGCATTGACGGACAATGCTGACGAACAAAATGCTGTCGCAGAGTCTTTTGCTCGCTCCGTAATATGGGGTTTCGAAGCCTTGGGCGAGGACGCAGGTTCTGTTTTCGTCGACGCGACGGAATTTCTGCTGCGCGATGCACATGGTGTTGGGCCGCGGCTCGCTCAGATGGAGGAGGGTGCGTACGTCGTCGACCCTTCGCGATCTGCGATTTACAGGCCGATGACCAAAGCATTTCCCGATAATTCCGAGATGGAGGCGATCGTCACGTTTACCGGCCAAGCCACGGGCCCACACCTGCCGACCGTTGTGCCAGACAGCGATTCTTTCTCCGTGCACTTACATCACTCGTTTATCAGGCTGCCAGACGATAGCTACGAACCATTAACGTTTGAGCCGCGCGCAGGGGGCATTCCTCTGAGTGGTTCCGGATTTCTCGACTATGCCAGTCCGGTTGGCGACCCTCTTAGTGTGTCTTATGCGGTCCGGTTCCGCCTCGAAAAACAGGACCCATCTTTAGCACTCAGTGATCCCGTTAAGCCAATCGTTTACTACGTCGACAGAGGTGCGCCGGAGCCCATTCGCAGCGCCCTGATTGAGGGTGCGTCTTGGTGGAATCAGGCATTTGAGGCCGTGGGTTATCGCAATGCGTTTCAAGTTGAGTTATTGCCCGAAGGCGCCGATCCAATGGATGTGCGGTACAACATCATTCAGTGGGTGCATCGTTCGACGCGTGGCTGGTCATATGGCGGAAGTATTTCCGATCCACGGACGGGCGAAATCATGAAAGGCAAAGTCACGCTTGGATCGCTTCGTGTCAGGCAGGACTACCTCATCGCTGAGGGTTTGCTGGCACCATACGGCGACGAAGAAAAGCCGGACGTGCCGATGGAAATGGCGTTGTCCAGAATTCGACAGCTGTCGGCGCACGAAGTCGGTCATACGATTGGTTTTACGCACAATATGGCAGCGAGTTCGCAAGGCCGCACGTCGGTCATGGACTACCCGCATCCGCTGATTCAGTTCGATGACGATGGCAACATCAATCTTGACGATGCTTATGCGGTTGGAATCGGTGCATGGGACAAGCGCACTGTTGAATACACTTATCAGGATTTTCAGGATGACGTGGATCGAGATAGTGGTCGTAACGAAATCATGGCAGCTACCATCGAAACCGGTTTGCGTTTTGTTTCTGACCCGGACTCTCGTCCGGTTAGTGCGGCACATCCTCTGGGTAACCTTTGGGACAACGGTGCAGATGCGATTGAGGAGCTTGAGAATTTGTTGCGCGTTCGTGCCGTTGCGATGGGCAGAATGTCAGAGAGGAACATTCGCCCCGGTCGTTCCTTCGCAACACTTGAAGAGGTCCTTGTTCCGATCTACCTCATTCATCGTTTCCAGTTGCATGCAGTTGGTAAATTGGTCGGTGGCGAAGATTTCTATTACGCGATGCGTGGCGATGGTCAACCTAAGTCAACGCCCGTCGGAGCGGATCGACAGAGGCAGGCAATTGCAGCGCTCTTAAACACGATTACACCGTCATCGCTCCGCATCCCTGACCACGTGTTGCGATTGATACCACCGCGGCCACCGGGAAATCCGAAATCACGCGAGACGTTTCCGTCAAATACCGGCAAATTGTTCGAACCATTTGGCGCCGCACAAAGCGCTGCCTCGCTTACGATGGAGGTGTTGCTCGAGCCATCACGCGCTGCACGATTGATTGCGGCGAATGCGCGACAAACGACGACCCCCGGCTTCGACGAGTTGACAGCGGATTTGTTGCGAGCGACATGGTTCGCGCCGCGACAATCTGGCATCGATGCTGAGTTGCAGCGTTTGGTCAATAGTTTGGCCTTGCAGCACCTGATGTTGCTTGCCGTAAATAAAGATGCCGATACCCAAGTGCGCGCTATCGCATTGGATAGCGTCAACCAGCTGGACGACTGGCTTAGTACTCGCGCGGCGGTACAGCGAGATGCGTCGTGGCGGGCGCACTATAGTTTTGCAAGTTTTCAGATCGATCAAATGCGAAACGATCCGTCGGGTCTCGAACAAATCGAACCAGTTGTTGTGCCTCCGGGAGAGCCCATCGGCACAACACTAGACTGGCATTAAATAGTTCCTGCCCAGAATAGACCTATTCCGGACAAGTACTAAATAAGGATTCCCTGGGAGGCGCACATGTTCGGATTGCCATTTGATACAACACTGCTGGTTTTTGGTTTTCCTGTTTTTTGGATCCTCTACACCATCGGTTTTCTGTACGTTTCCCGAGATTGGGACAAAGATTCAATTTCAGGCGATGACGCGTCATGAGTGGCACAGTCATTTTTTTCCTGATCTTGTACTACGTCGTCGTGCTGGGTATTGGCTATTGGGCGATGCAGCGTGGTGGTAGCGACGATTTGGAAGGTTACCTATTGGGTGGTCGAAAAGTTGGACCGATGGCGACTGCGTTAACACTGCAAAGCACCTCGATGAGCGGTTATATGTTTCTCGGCGCTGGCGGTCTCGGATTCGCACAAGGTTATTGGGCGCTCTGGTTTGCAGCGGGCGACATTGGCGGTGGTGTCCTCAACTTGTCGGTAATTGGTCGACGTATGCGCAAGCTGTCGCAGATGATGGGAGCACTAACCTCGATCGAATATCTTGAGAAACGCTATCCGTCTGCGGCGGTACGATTGTTCGCCGGTGTTTTGACTATTTTTCTGCTCGGTTTTTATGTTGTCGCGCAGTTGATTGCAGGCGGTAAAGGGATGGCGTTGGTTACCGGTATCCCCTATCCGGTCGCGTTGGCGATCGCGGTTGGCATCATCTTGGTCTACACCTTTATGGGTGGCTACCTGGCCGTTGCCTACACAGACTTTTTCCAAAGTATTGTGATGTTGGTGGGTGTTATGTGGATTCTAATTGCCGCCCTTACGGAGCTTGGTGGGCTGACGAGTGCTAACCATGCGCTTAATAATATTGATCCGACTTTATTGTCGGTGTGGGGTAAAGACCTTGGTTTTCAGGGGCAATGGGGTGTCGTCGCTGGTGCATTGTTAGTTTTCTCTGTTGGTTATATGGGTTGGCCACATGTCGTCACGCGTCATATGGCGATGACTCGGCCAGAAACTGCGCGACGCGCCGGTCTTTGGGCGACTATTTGGAATTTGTTTTTCGTGCCTGCGCCATACCTGGTAGGAATATTGGCCATCCTGATTTTGCCCGGCCTGGACGATCCGGAGATGGCCATTTTTCGCGTGGCCGAGCAGTTGTTACCCGCTGCAGTGACCGGGTTGGTGATGGCGGCTATTATGGCGGCCGTAATGTCCACCGCAGATTCCCTATTGCTGCAAACTGGATCGATTGCGTCTCGCGATATCTATGAGCGATTCATCAACCCCAATGCGACCGAGAAACAAATGGTGCTGGTGTCGCGGGCGTTGGTCTTCGCTATTGCGGTCGTCGGTTATGCCGTTGCTTTGGTTGAGCCGCCGTCGGTGTTCAGCATCGTCATATTTGCAACATCGGTTCTAGGCAGTGCGTTTCTACCCGCCTATGTTTGTGCTGTTTGGTGGCGCAAGGCAAATACACCCGGTGCGTTGTCCTCGATGATCGTTGGGACCGGCGTCGCCATTTTTTGGGAGGTTGCTGGATTGGTCGACACGACTGAACTCGCTCCAATGGTCACCGGCGTCGTAAGTTCGACGGTCACCATGATCGTTGTGACCCTGGCGACCCAGAAAATTTCGCCAGTCCCCGCCTATATTCACGAGGTCATGGATGAAGCGGCGACGGTTGGACGTATTCCGCCGCGCTTTCTTGCGGCAACGAATTCTGACCTAACCAACGAGGCGGTGGCTGTAGATGCGGCGCTCAGCAAGGGCGGTCAAAATAATGCGTAAGCTGGCCGTTATTAGGACCGCTGTCTCTGAAACAGACGCCATTCGTCTAGTTGCAGCGCTTTCCGGTAGCAGCGACGTGTACGTCGAGACGACACAGTATTTTCCTTACTTTAGTTTTGCAGGTCGCTGCACTTTGCCTGGCTTGTTCGGTAAGAGACAAACTGACGTGCGTTGCTTGATCGATGCAGTCAACGGTCATGGCGCGACGGCTGATCGCTTTGACGTTGATCACGAAGTTCTGGTCGATTCGAGCAAGAT
Source organism: Woeseia sp. (assembly GCA_018701055.1). Classification (GTDB taxonomy): domain Bacteria; phylum Pseudomonadota; class Gammaproteobacteria; order Steroidobacterales; family Woeseiaceae; genus SZUA-117. The sequence continues at coordinate 5,001 of JABIUH010000227.1, forward strand.
CGCAGTCAAACTCACGGCGGCAGAAGCGACAGCAGCCGCGCAGCGCATTGTCACGCATTCGCTCGGGCGTAATCTGCGCGTTATTGCGCGGTTCGAACCGGTTTTTGATGCAGCTACGCTGGTGTACAAGAAGTTTTGGATTGTGGGTGATGGCCAGATAAGGGCGCTGGTTGATAGCGTCGATGGCAGCATGCACCCGCTGCGAGTTCGAGCTGCGTAATAAAGAGGAGTGAAAGTTATGCTGAGGGTACGAGCGTTGATCGTATTATTCGTATGCCTGTCGGCTTGTAGTGACGTAACAGAAGATAGCCGCGAAATTGTTGACACTATCTTTCATAACGCCAAAGTAATCACGATCGATGCCAAGGCTTCGATTGCTTCTGTGGTTGCCGTTTCCGGCGAGAACATCATTGCGGTCGGTGGCGACGAAATTCTGTCCAGTTATCGCAGCGACAACATGCAGGACCTCGGCGGCAAAGTACTAATGCCCGGGTTTATCGATTCACATACGCACATTAACGGTCAACCACAACGCTATATCGATCTGACAGAGACTACTTCTATCGAAGAAATCAAAAATCTTGTTCGCGACAAGGCCGACGAGTTGGGCGAAGGAGAGTGGATCACCGGTTATGGCTGGTCAGAAGATTTTATGGCCGAACTGCGCCGCCCACTGCGCGGTGATTTGGATGAAGCGGCGCCGGGCAATCCGGTATTGATCACCCGCGCGGGCGGACACAGTGCGGTTGCGAACAGTTTGGCGCTACGCCTGGCGGAAGTGACACCATCGACACCGCAGCCGGAGTCAGGTGTGATTGAGAAGGATGAGAATGGTGAACTAAACGGCGTCATACGCGAGCGGCAGGACATTGTTTCTCGTTTAATTCCTGAATCGACCAATGAAGAAGTTCGTGAAAGTTTGATCGGCGAGCTAAAGCGTCAATTGAGCCTCGGCATCACGAGCATTACCCATGCGACCGGATCGATAGAATCGTATCCCGAATGGGAGCTGGTCTACGCTGAGCATCGGGGTAATTTGCCCCGTGCCGCCATACAGGTGTTTTGGATCGATCCGGAAACGATGGCGGTATTTGGCAAGAAGAGCGGTGATGGCGATGAACACTTGCGAGTCGGGCCAATCAAAATTTTCGTCGATGGCGGATTTACCGGTCCCGCGGCGTATACAAAAGAACCGTATAAAGATGAGGCGGATTTTCGCGGCAAGTTGAGTATCGAACCCGGTGAGCTTAACCGAGTGATCAGTGAACTGAACGCGGCCGGTTGGCAGACCGGTATTCATGCAATTGGCGATGCGGCAATCGAATTGGCGGTCGATGATCTGGCCTTGGCTTTGGACGAGCATCCGCGTGTCGATCATCGACACTATCTAAATCATTTCACCGTAATGCCATCGTCCGAGTCGATGCGAAAGATGGCCGAATACGGCATTGCGATTACTCAACAGCCGAATTTCACTTATACATTAGAAGGACGCTACGTCGACTATCTTGATGGCGATCGCTTAGAACACAACAATCCACTACGTACGCCCATGAACCACGGAATTCATGTCGCAATATCGAGCGACATTTTGCCCATTGGACCGATGGTCGGGATTTATGCTGCGGTTACACGCAAAGGATTGTCCGGGCGTGTTTTCGCCGCCGATGAAGCGTTTAGCGTGATGGAGGCGCTGCAAGGCTACACATTGTATGGCGCCTATCTTTCATTCGAAGAAGACCGAAAGGGCAGTATTGAACCGGGGAAATTGGCCGACATGATCGTTCTTGATCAGGATATTCTTAGCATCGATCCGGAGCAAATTTTGGATATAGAAATTGAACAGACCTGGCTCGGTGGAGCGCTCGTCTATGCGCGCGACTTTTAGGAGAAACTGATGGGCAAGCTCGATATAACTCGACGCGATTTTCTAAATGGCTTCGCCTTAAGCGTCGCTGCCGGCAGCGCATTGTCGCCGCTCGAGTTAATGGCGATGGCAACCAAGCAAGGGTCGCCGTATCCGCCCGAGCTTACTGGGCTACGCGGCAGTCACGTGGGTTCGTTCGAAATTTCACACGCGCTGTCGTGGGGCGGTGCCTCGTGGCCTACGCCGTCTAATTTGACCGACGATGTTTATGACGTCGTAATCGTTGGTGCAGGTTTGTCGGGTCTGGCCGCAGCACAAATGTATCGCCAACGGGCCGGTCGCGATGTCAAGATTTTGATCCTCGACAATCATGACGATTTTGGTGGGCACGCTAAACGCAATGAGTTCGACGTAGATGGAAAGCACCTTGTCGGCTACGGGGGTAGTCAGTCGATCGACTCGCCTGCAACCTTCTCAAAGGCCTCGTCGCAAATGTTGCGTGACGCTGGTATCGATACCGATCCTTTCTACGAATATTTCGATAGAAGTTATTTTCGCGATCGAAAGCTTTCCAACGGGATTTACTTCAGCAAGGAAAAATACGGCAAAGATAGTGTGCACAAGAACGTTCTGCGTGGAGCAGACGACGATCTGGCGAATACCCTGGGCAATTACCCGTTGTCGGATGAGGCCAAGAAAAGTTTTCTGAATTTAATGACCAGCGAAACGGATTACCTCCCTGATCTTTCCAGCGAACAAAAGAAATCCAAACTCAAAGGAATGAGTTATTCACAGTTCTTGCGCGAGCACGTTGGCACCCATGAAGAAGTGGTTTTGGTGCTCAGAGATGTCATAAAAGGGTATTGGGGAATAGGTTATGACGCGCTGTCAGCAATGGAGGGTTACCGGCTCGGTATGCCGGGGGCGTGGTACATGGGGCTTGAAGGCGAGAGCAACGGTCCGGCTGCCAGGGATGAGCCGTATATTTTCCATTTTCCTGATGGCAACGCTGGAGTCGCGCGGGCCATTGTTAGACAGCTGATTCCTGAGGCTGTGCCTGGATCAACGATGGAAGACTTAGTGTTGTCGAGAGTCAATTACGGCTTACTCGATCAAAAGAGCAACGACACGCGTATTCGATTGAACAGCACCGCGGTCAATGCACAACATGTACCGGGTGATCAATACGTTGATGTCACCTATGTAAGAGATGGAAGCCCGGAACGGGTACGCGGAAAGCACGTAATTATGGCGTGTTACAACCGCATCGTGCCGCACATTTGTCCCGACATGCCGAAGTCCCAGGTCGAAGCAGTCAATTCGGTTGCGAAGGTGCCGCTCGTCTATATCAGTGTTGCGCTGCGGAATTGGAAGGCATTTGAAAATTTGGGTTTCCAAAGCTTCTACATTCCACAACCGGAAATGATGCATTCTTTTGGCATGGATTTCCCCGTTAGCATGGGCGGCTATCAATACACGCAAAAATCCGATGAACCGACGATCGTGCACGGCACTTACGTACCGTCCGCGCCAGATCAGGGGCTGAGCGGGCTAGAGCAGCACGTACAAGGCAGACGCGATCTTTACGAAATGTCCTACGATCACCTGGAGCGCGGAATTGTTGGCGCGATGAGCGGCGCGCTGAGCGGTGGAGGCTTTGATGCAGAGCGCGATATCGCGGCTCTAACGGTTAATCGCTGGCCGCATGGTTACGCTTACGAATACAACGAACTTTACGATCCACACGACTGGAGCCCGAAAAACGGACCGCATATTGCGGGGGCTGCGCAAATGGGCAGGATTTCTATCGCCAATTCTGATGCCTCTGCATACGCGTTCGTCAATGGCGCTTTTGATGCAGCAGACCGTGCCGTCAACGAACAACTAAAGGTTGACTGAATCGATGATCGACGTTGGTGCAATGGTATTACTGCCGACGATGGTCGTTTTCGTCTTGGCCATTCTTACCCATCGTCCAATTGAATCTCTCATCGTCGGCTCGGTGGTCGGTTTGATCATGATTCATGGCGGAGGCTTCGTTAGCGGTTTCGCTGAAACATCCATTCGAGTAATGACGGATGAATCGGTGGCGTGGGTGATTCTCGTTTGTGGCTTCATGGGAAGCTTGATTGGGATTCTAATTCGGACGGGGTCGACACATTCATTTACGACCACGATGTCTCGTTATGTGCGTTCAGAAAAATCGGCATTGATGGCGACATGGGTTCTTGGTATTTTCATGTTCGTTGATGACTACCTGAATTCGCTCGCAGTTGGTTCTGCGATGCGCAATCTAACCGACAAATATAAAATTTCGCGAGAGAAGCTCGCGTACGTGGTTGACTCTACTGCCGCACCGATAAGCGTCATCATTCCGTTTTCGACGTGGGGAGTGTTTTTCGCTGGCCTGATTGTCGCCAACGGTATCGCACCGGAGGGGCAGGGCCTCGAGACTTATATAAGCGCTATTCCCTACATGCTTTATGCGTGGGCCGCAGTTTTGCTCGTACCGGCGGTTGCAACGGGTCTAATACCTAACATTGGGCCGATGAAGGCGTCCGAGCTGCGAGCGAAAACGCAAGGTCTGATGGTTCCACCTGATGCAGAGAGCATCGAGGCGGCTAATCAGTCCATACAACCGCGCGAGGATATAAAACCGCGCGTGCTGATGTTCGTTGTGCCGATGGTTGTACTGGTTGTGGCAACTTTGTATTTCGATAAAGACTTTCTGGTCGGTATCTACATTACGCTTGGTGCGTCCGCAATCTACATCATCGGCTCACGCATGATGAGCATGAACGACACCTTTAATACGATTATCGACGGTTTTAAAATGATGGTCGAGCCGTTGGGTGTCTTGGTTGCGGCGTTTATATTGGCCGACGTAAATGACGTACTAGGGGTTGCACCCTATATTGTCAGCCTGATGGAGCCCATTCTGACGCCGGAATTATTGCCAGTGGCGATATTCGTTTCCATGGCCCTCGTATCATTCATGACGGGCTCTAACTGGGGCGTGTTCGTCATTATTCTGCCGATCGTTACCGCCTTATCCAACAACTTAGGAGCGGATATAACGCTCGTTCTTGGTGCGACACTGTCTGCGAGTACCTTTGGCAGTCATGCCTGCTTTTATTCTGATGCCACAGTGCTGACAGCACAGGCGTCGGGTTGCACTCCGATGCAACATGCGTTAACACAGTTTCCGTATGCCTTGATTGCCGCCGCGATTTCGATTGTTGGTTTTCTGATCCTCGCGTACTTATAGATAAAACTAAGGAAGCACAAATGAGAAAGATTGTGGTATTCACCATTATTCTGGCGTCAATTGCCGTCATTGCCTTAGCATCGCGACACGAAGAAACCAACGCGGTCGTATTGCCGGTTAAGGTAAGCAAGGAAGAAATGGCGGGCAAGATTTTTGACCGACCCGAAATGGTTGAGATGGAGCGCTACGGCACCGCAACGCAAGATGTGATGACGCTTTTGAGTTCTGACAAGAAATTTGCCTCCGGCGTGTACAAAGCAGGCAAACATCGCGCTGAGTGGACGGTAGAAGACGGTTACGGTGTAGATGAGTTTCTGTACATGCTTGACGGTACGATGACGCTGACATCAGTGGACGGCAGTGTTCAGGAATTTGGGCCAGGCGATGCAGTAACCATCCCAATGGAATGGGCGGGCGTCGAGGAGTCCGATGGCTACACACAATTATGGGTCATTTATTCCGTAGATGGCTCTGGATTAGAATAACTATTCAAAATTAAATTTGAGGGGATAACGAGATGAAAAAACTAGCAATAACAGTAATGATGATGGCGGCTGCCGCAGTCGCGATTTCGGAACACCACGAGGAAGTGGTTATGCCAGCGAAGATTAGCTCGGCAGACGCAGCAGGGGCAATTTTTGAACATGAAGGTATGACTGAAACAACACACGGCGATGGGCATGTCACGCTCGATGTAACTTCACTTCTTTCCAGTGATAAAAAGTTTTCATCCGGTATGTATAAGTCTGGAAAAACGCGTTCAGAAATTAACGAAGCGTATGGTGTCGACGAATTCATGTATTTCCTGGAGGGCGGTGTCACCTTAACGTCTTCAGATGGGACAGTAACGAAAATCAACGCTGGCGACGCAGTCACTATCCCTAAGGAATGGACCGGTATATGGGACACTGACGGCTACACAAAAATGTGGGTGATCTATTCCGAAGATGGATCTGGGCTATAAATCAACGGTAGTTGCGCGAGGAGAATCGTAATGACGGAATTGTCACGAAGAAAGTTTCTGGGTGCATCAGCTGCGTTGCCGCTTGGCATAGGGTTTTCCACCAGCGCAAATGCACAGGACGGAACGCTGTCAGGCAGCGCGTCCATGATTGTGACTGGCGCGAACATTCTGACGATGAATTGGGATCAGCCGGTCGTTGAGGCCATTGCGATCCGGGGGGATCGCATCCTGGCGGTCGGCTCTAACGAAGAGATTCTCCATTTTGCGAATGCGGGCACTACCAGAATCGACGGTCGCGGCCTGACCGTTACTCCCGGGTTTATAGACGCACACAGCCATCCGTTGTTTGCTGAAGAAGCCATTGGCGCTAACGTCAATTTGCCACGAATTGCGGATGTCAAAGAAGCGCTGGCACGGAAAGCCGCGAATACGCCGCCAGGCCACTGGGTGCGCGGTGTCATGTACGACGACACCAAATTTGAAGATGAGCGACCGCTAAATCGTGGCGACATCGACGCTGTTGTGCGTGACCATCCCGTTTATGTTGGCCATCGCGGTGGCCATACGGGGGTTGTGAACTCGAAGGCGTTTGAGATCGCTGGCGTTGATCGCGACACGCCCGATCCAGATGGCGGGCGTTTCTTCCGCGAGGATGGCGAGCTTACCGGCAAGGTAGCGGAACATGCCCGCGAGGTATTTTTTGCGGCGGGTACATGGCCGGAGATGACTCGGGAAGTAAGACAGCAATCTGCGACCCTCTCGTCTAAAAACATGGCGGCGGCAGGGCTAACATCGACGACTGAAGCGTCCGGCGGACTGGATGACATGATTGCCTATCAGGATGCGCGTGACGCAGGTGAGCTCTTTTTTCGCTTGTCTTTCATGCCGACGGGCAACAGCGAAGTTTATGCCGGTCTAAAACAAGCCGGGATGCGCAGTGGATTTGGCGACAACATGTTGCGTATTGGCGCGGTGAAATATGCCGCTGATGGCTCCGCGTCTGAACGCACTATGTATATGAGTACGCCTTATGAGGGCGGCGATGATCATGGCATTTTAACGATGAGTCAGGAGGATATTGACGAGGCGGTTGATGATGCCGTCGCGCACGGATTTCGCGTGGGCATTCATGCCAATGGTGATTGGACAATCGACATGGTGCTGAATGCGTATGAGCGTGTGCTGCGAAATCATACTGGCCCGAATCCACGCCATCGAATCGAACATTGTTCACTCATCAACGACGACTTGCTGGCGCGCATCAAGGCGACAGGTGTTGTACCGGCGCCGTTCTATACCTACGCCCACTATCATGGGAACAAGTGGGTCGACTACGGCGAAGAGAAAATGGAGAAAATGTTTGCGCATAAGAGTTTTCTTGATGCGGGAATTCCCGTTGCGCCTGCATCGGATTACACGCCGGGGCCTTACGAACCGATGATGGCAATACAGAGCATGGTGACGAGAAAAGATGTGCGTGGTCGGGTCTGGGGACCCAGTCAACGTGTATCTGTTACTGAAGCGATGCGTATTTGCACCGTTCATGGCGCTTATGCGTCATTCGAGGAGAACATCAAAGGAACGCTGGAAGCCGGCAAGCTCGCAGATTTCGTCATGCTCGAAAATGACCCACATGATGTTGATCCGGATGCAATAAAGGACATTGGCATTATTCGAACAGTCTTAGGTGGCAGGACGGTGCATGAAGCGTAAAAGCTTTTTAGTTCAGTCGTTATTGCTGGTTTGTTCGTACCTCGTTGCTTGCAGCGAGTCGCCGGCGCCTGGTGTTGACCGTGTTTTTGTCGGAGGCACTATTTACACCCTTAACGAATCGCAGCCGTGGGTGGAAGCACTTGCCGTTGACGGCGATGAGATCGTTTACGTCGGTGATGTAGAAGGCGCTCTGGCGCTGTCGGGATCAAAGACCGTTCAGCATGACCTCGATGGCAAAATGTTATTGCCAGGATTCATTGACACGCACATGCACCCCATTGGCGGTGGCGCATATGCAAAAGCGCTGAGCCTCGAAACAGCGGGCAGCGTTGAGGAGTGGATTGCCGATATTGAGGCCTACGCAAACCAAAACACCGATACGCCACTGATCTTTGGTTACGGCTGGCTGTCTACGACGTTTGGGCCGGAAGGTCCGCAACGTCAGATGATTGACAGTGTTGTTGGCGATCGCCCTGTCTTGATAATGGACGAGGGTTTTCACGGCGCATGGGCAAATTCACGTGCACTCGAAGAACTGAATATTACCCAGGACACCGCTGATCCAACACCTGGGTTTAGCTATTACAAACGTGACGAAAATGGAGATGCGACCGGTTACCTTCTGGAAGGTACAGCGGGTATGGCGATGGGCGCCTTAAATGTGATTACTGAAGACGTGGTCGTCGAGGGGACGGCGTTCGTCATTGATACGTTAAACGCATACGGGGTGACGTCCGCATTTGATGCGGGTGCTTTCGAGTATGGCGATAGTCTTAATAGGATACTGAACCGCCTTGAAGATGCGGGCGATCTAACCATCAGACTGCAAGGTGCGTACGCCGTTGACGGCCCCGATGATGTTTCCGCCGCGGTGCAGAATGCGGTGCGGTGGCGCGACACTATTAAAGGGAATAATTACCACTATCGATTCCTAAAGATAATGCAGGACGGCACCGTTGAGGGTCGTACTGCCGCGATGTTTGAGGATTATCAGGGAGAGCCTGGAAATAGTGGCGAATCCGTCTATACCGAGGCGCAGATGTCAGAGATGGTCGTCGGTGCAGCTGCAATCGGAATGGATGTGCATATTCATGGCTTGGGCGAGCGAGCGGTACACGAGGCCCTCAACGCAATCGAAGTGGCCCGTGATGCTCACCCAGGCAGTTCGACTCGATACGCAATTTGCCATATCCAGGTGATTACGGATCAAGACTTGCCGCGTTTCGCAGCGCTCGATGTTATCGCTCAGAGCACACCGCTGTGGGCATCCTACGATACCTACGGAAAGCAATTTGTTAGTGATGATCAGTTTAATCGTTTTTGGCGATTTAACAGCCTTAAAGAATTGGGTGTTCGGCTAACTTGGGGTAGTGACTTTCCGGCGAGTGGTGCCGGCATGCTCGGCATGTCACCCATCTATCAAATGGAGATCGGCCACACCCGACAAAACTCCGGGGAGCCTGATGCGCCTGTTCAACCGCGAGTGTTGGAGCGTTTGGATATCGATCCACTCATTCGCGGCTACACGTTGGATGCTGCCTATCAGCTCCATATGGAAGATGAAATTGGATCGCTTGAAGTGGGTAAAAAAGCAGATCTTGTGGTTCTTGATCGAAATCTATTTGATATCGACGCCTACGAGATCCACAAGGCGTCAGTCCTGATGACCATCATGGACGGTAATGTCGTTTATACCGCGGACTGATCACTAGTATCAGACGCCGGGCCCTGACCCCAATCCGCCTGTTACCGCCAAGGACCGCGCAGTAGAATGGTGCGGATTGATCTTTAGCGACTAATCCTAACAACGGGCTCTGACCCGGTTTGGAAATACGGTCACCGCCGCAGCGATTCGCACGATCTATGTAACCGTTTGCGTTCCAAGCGGCTATAAGCCTTCAAATCACAACGTATTTGAGGAAATTCGATGAATAAGTCTTTCATGGTAGTGCTTGCCTTGATGGCCGCCCTGACAAGCGGCGCCAATGCTGCGGTCTCGGCTAATGACTTACCCGGTAACACGGTTTGGTATATGCATGCGGACTTGCAGGCAATGCGCGATACCGAGTCAGGTCGCCAGATCTACGCTTGGTTTGAAGATGAAGTCATCGAGGAGGTCAGCGAAGAGCTTGGAATTGATCTCAACAAGGAAATTAACGTGGTCACGGCATTTTCCGATTCGCGCAATGGCGCCGCCATGATTATTGAAGGCCCAATCTCGAAAGCCACCGAAGAAAAGATGCTTGAAATGGCGATGGACAAAACGGAGGTTGATACCCGTCAACACAAGGGCATGAGTTACTACTTTATGGGTGATGACGAAAGTGCTGAATCTCAGGGCGACGAACCGTTCGAAGATTTTGAGGAAGCCTCGTATTCCAGTTTTGCAATCAAAGGGAAAATCATCATCGCCGGCCGTGAGGAGCAGTTGAAAGAACTTCTGGACAATAAAGGCCGCATCGTAGGCGGTGGAGAATTCGACGATGCTTTGTTCGTTATTTCAGCTGATAAAAGTTTCGTTCAGGCCGGCGTGCGTACAGATGGCCTGTCAGATGACGACGATGACGGTTGGGAATCCAACATATTGCGTAATACCGAGCAGGCGGCTTTGCTGGTGTCAGAGGTTTCAGGAATGATCGCAGTAGAGGCGCAACTGGTATCGACCGACCCAAAAATGGCGCAAGGGATAGCGGGAATCATCAATGGCCTGATTGCGCTCCAATCATTCAGTACCGATATACCGGCTGACGTAAAGGCGCTAATTGCTAACACCAAGGTCGAAGTTGAAGGCAATGTGTTGTCGATCAATGCAGTCATCGATCCCGATCTCGTCGTCAGCATTCTCAACCACTAAGGTAAATGGGCCCAATCATTCCAATTTGTGGGCCCGGTTTAATAAGTGTTTAGCGACGAACAATTAGTAGAGGCGTCATTGAGCGGGACGACCGCCGCCTTCGACGAGCTGGTTAGCCGTTACCAGGAGCGCCTATTGCGATTCTTACTAACGCGAAGCGCAAGCCGAGCGGATGCAGAAGATGCCGTGCAGGATACGTTCATCAATGCGTATCGTTATCTCGCGAGTTTCGACCCTCGCTGGCGATTCAGTACCTGGATTTACCGTATCGTAATACGAAATCTGGCACGACAGCGGCGTCCTGAATGGCAGGAAACGGATGATACGTTGGTGAGTGATGATGACCCATTGCGAAACTGCATCGAAATGTCCGAACGAGAAAACATTTGGTTGGCTGCCAGGTCGCTGTTGTCAGAAGAGGTTTATGCGGCCACGTGGCTACGTTATGTGGAAGATCTATCAGTAAAGGAGATTTCGCGAGCGCTGCATAAATCGCAATCGTGGACCAAGGTGAATTTGTTGCGGGCCCGGCGACGGCTGACTGCTGCGCTAAATCACGTTCCCCCGAAGAAAACAGCACAAAGAGAAAGCTATGGATGATTTTGAAAAGCGCCTAAAACAAGATGCCAATGCGGTCAACGCAGACATCTCGTCGGACTTGCGATCACGTATTGACGCCTCACTTCGGGGGGTCGAGCAGATTCGGTCGGAGACCAGCACAGAGAATTCACAGACTAATTTATGGTGGGTGAGCAGTCTGACCGGGCTCGCCGCGGCAATTGCCATCATCGTCATGCTCAATTTGAATCAAGCCGAGTCTATATCCACTCCAGGCGAAGATTCACTTGTCAGTCGCCCTACGGTGCCTGAAACGCCGGATTATTCGCCATTATTTCCCCCTATTCTGGATGTTCAGGCAGCTGACTTTGCCAGTCCGCTCGAAGAAGAGCTCTTGAAGCTGCAATTGGATCTCGAAAAGGCGCGAGATAGCGTTCGGGAGGACGTCGATTTCACATTCTGAACCTGAAATACCCTCTCAATCGCCCAATCCAAAAAATGCCTTTTAAGGCACAGATTTCTTCCCCGCCAAACTTATTTTTAATCAATATGTTGGCGTCGTGACATGCGCAAATTCTGCTTAGTCTTTAGTGGAAATCGCCATCCGTTTCCACTATCCTGCGCACTGGCTGCGTTGGTTGGGTTGAGGTGACCCGATAACCGCCAAAAACAGTTCGCTTGGAAACAGGTTTACGCCGAAGAAAGCGACTACACGTAAGAATGGCAAAAGGTTGTCATGGGGAGTTCACCTTTAGCATTACACGGACAATTTGTGTGCTGGTCGACTCGTCTGCAACCGCTGAACTCATTCGGAAATTAAAGAAATAAGGATGCAATAGGTATGCCTATAGCAGTTGCACTTATCCTGTTAGTTGTTGGAAGTTTGGTTTTCCACTTTTTAAGCCCATGGACGTTTACGCCGTTGACTTCCAATTGGAGTCAGATTGACGACACCATGGACCTTACGTTCGTGGTTTGCGGCATTGTTTTCGTGCTCGTCAACCTGTTCATGGCCTATTGCGTCATCAAGTATCGGGCCAAAGAGGGCTCTCGGGCCACCTACGATCCGGAAAACAAGAAACTTGAAACTATATTAACGATCGTCACAACCATTGGCGTAGCGGCCATGTTGACCCCAGGTCTGTTTGTCTGGAGTGAGTTCGTCAACGTTCCGGACGACGCGCACGAAATTGAAGCTATCGGTCAACAATGGCATTGGACCTATCGCTTGCCGGGTGAAGACGGTCAATTCGGCAACGTTGATCCACGCCATATCACGCATGAAAATCCATTTGGCATGGACCCTTCAGACCCGCTCGGCAGTGATGACG